>NZ_CVTS01000006.1:0-11066 GCF_900004755.1 Pseudomonas sp. 25 R 14
AGCAATTGCGCGCCAATCGAGGGGCTCTGGAAACCTGGATCCGCTCGCGCCTGGCGCAAAAAGCGGTGCTCGAACAGGCCGATGCCCAGGGCTGGCGCCAGCGTCCGCAAGTGGAACAACAGACTCGCGCTGCCACCGAGCAGATCGTGTTTCGCGACTACCTGTTGTCGGTCAGCCAGGTACCGGCCGACTACCCCAGCGCCGCCGAGTTGCAGCAGGCCTATGACAGCGGCAAGGCGCAGTGGATGACGCCGCCGTTGTACCGGGTCAGCCAGATCTTCCTCGCGGTGGATGACCCGCAAAGTACCGAGGCCGTACGGCGTCAGGCCCAGGAACTGAGCCGTCGGGCCCAGGCCGCACCGGCGGAGTTTGCCGGGTTGGCCAGCCAGTATTCCCAAGAACCGGGCAGTGCCGGGCGTGGCGCTGATTCGGGGCTGCAACCCTTGCAGCAACTGGTGCCGGAGGTGCGTAGCGTGGTGGCGCAACTCAAGCCGGGCGCTGTATCGCAGGCTGTGCAAAGCGCAGCGGGGTTCCATGTGCTTAAGTTGACCGAGCAACAACCGGCGCGCACTGCCAGCCTCGATGAACTGCGTCCACGCCTGACCGAGGCCCTGCGGGCCCAGCGCCAGGAGCAGATCGCCAAGGCTTACCTGGAAGGCATGCTCAACACCGCCACCTTGAGCATCGACGGTGCGCAATTGAACAAGGTATTGGAATAAAAACGGCAGCACGCATGGATGCACAGACCCAATCAAGACAGGGAGTTCCCCATGGACTATCTAGAGCCCGCTGCACCCCAGGGCATGATGCCCTACCGCGCGCCCGGCGAACCCCGGGAAGCCTGGCTGGCCCTGGCCGCCGGCATCGACCCGGAGGTGGCGCGCTACTTCCTGATCAGCGCCCGTTGCGGTTGTTTCATGCAGGCGGCGCGCAGCCTGAACATCAAGGCCACACTGCTGCGCAAACGCCTGGCGCTATTGGAAGAGCAGATGCGCCGTTCACTGTTCAGCTACCAGGGCAACGTCCTGGCCCTGAGCCGTGATGGCCTGCAATTGCAGGCGCGCTTGGTGACCTTGGCCAACGAACGGCGCTTGCCTGTGCAGGAGCAACCCTTGATTCGCCTGGCGGTGGCCGAAACCATCCTGCACGACATCCTCGGGCGCGACCTGATCTCCCTGCTGCGTCGCAACGCCAGTGTGCGCCTGGAGATTGTCTCCATCGACAGCCCGCAGGCATTGCAGGCGGTGGAGGCCGACGTGGTGCTGTGGCTGGCGGGTGTCGACTCGCCGCAGCCCGGCCCGGGTTTTGCGACCCACCCACCGCAGGCGCTGGCTTGCCTGGATTACGTGCCACATATCGCCAAGCGCTACTCACGCCTGGCCGCGCGGCCGGACAGTGTGGATGACTTGGCGGACTACATGTTGGTGCAATGGCAGCCCGATGGGTTGGTCGAGGCCTTGGCGCCGTGGAACCAAGTGGTGGAGCAGCGATTGGCGGGTGTGGTGCAGGTGCAGGCGTATCCGCTGATGCTGGAGATGATCCGCTGCAGCGCCTGCATCGGGTTATTGCCGCGCTACATGAGTTGCTTTGACCGGGGGTTAATGGCGCTGCCGGGGTTGTTTGCCCAGGACATGCAGCGCCAGGTATGGATGGCGGTCAATGCCGGGGCGGCGCATCCGCAGGAGGTGCAGATGATTGTGGCGATGGTGGTCAACACGTTCGAGGAACGGCGGGAGTGGTTTGGCTGAGCAGAGCCATCCCTGTGGGAGCGGGCAAGCCCTAATGCCAGTCAGTTAAGCGGATTCTGCTTTCTGTAGGAGCGAGCTTGCTCGCGAAGGACGTCAACGATAACGCGTGTTTGCTAGGTAAACGCGGTGCTTTCAAGTTCTTCGCGAGCAAGCTCGCTCCTACAGGGTTATGCGTTTGCTGTAATGATCCGGTTGCCTATCAGGCCGCCACAGCCTGAAGCTGCAACCCACCCTCGACATCCTTGACCAACCCGCTGGCCAGCAACAACGGCAGCAAACGCTTGTGCAACTGTGGCTCGACAAATTCCTTCACCGTCTCCAGCGTCAAGTCACCACTGCCAGGCAGCTCGGCCTTGGTGTATGACAGCCAGGCTTTTTTCAGCATCTGCAACACATCGCTGCCAGCGGTCAACGCAAAGCGGCGGTGGGCGGTGTGGCCCTGGAAGTTGAAGGTGTGCTGATACTCGTAGCCTTTCTCGTCACCTGCGCTGGCAACGCAGCGCACGCAGGTGCAAGGACCGTCACCAAAGGCGGCCAGCAGGTAGCTATTGAAGTCCACCACGGGCTTGAGCGACAGGCGCTTGTCCACTTCGAACAGGTCGCCGGTCATTTTTGCGTCGTTACTCACGGTGCATTTCCTCGCAGGTCTACGGCTGGTTTTTCAAAGCGCGGCATCATACCAGCCGACAGCGTGGGCAGTCGCCAAGACTTGCCCGCTCACTGTCAGGGGCTGTGGCCCAGGTGGCCCTTGATCCAGTCGTACAGGTTATTACCCTCGCTCGACAGCTCACTGTTGGCCCGGCGACACAGGTAATACTGGCGACCGTCATCGACCGGCACATCAAACAATTGCACCAGCTCACCGCTGGCCACCAAGGGCGCCACCAACGGCGCACGCAGCAGCGAGCAGCCAAGGCCAGTGAGGGTGGCGATCAGGGTCAACTGGCCGTCCTCCAACAACAGACCATTGTGCGTGTTGCTGTGACTGGCCTCGGCGACATCGAACCATTGCCCCCAGGTGCCGCGTTCTTCGTCGTGCAGCAGTGGCAGTTCGCTGAGCGCCTGCGGTGTGGCGATAGGACCGTGGCGCTGGAGGAATTGGCGGCTGCAAAACGGCGTGACTGCGCCGCTGATCAGTGGCTCGCTGTGATAGCCCGGCCAGTGCCCGGTGCCGAAGCGGATCGACAGGTCGGCGGCATCGCTGGGGTAGCTGCGGTGGTTGGCGTAGGTGATGTTGATGTCCAGCGCCGGGTTGGCACTGAGAAATTGTGGCAGGCGCGGGATAAACAGGTTGGTCGCGAACATCGGAATCAGGCTGATGGTGACCTGGCGCGTCGCGCTTTTTTCCCGCACATGTTCGGTGGCGCTGCGCAATACCGCGAAAGCCGAGCGAATCGCCCGGTAGTACTCGCGGCCTTCTTCGGTCAGCCCCAGGTTGCGGCCCTGGCGCAGGGTCAGCGGCTGTTGCAGGAAGCTTTCCAGCAAGTGCAGCTGATGGCTGACAGCCGAGGGCGACACCCCCAGTTCGCGGGCGGCGGCATTCACCCCGCCATGGCGGGCAAAGGCCTCGAAGGTGCGCACGGCACGCAACGGTGGATCGTTGGCTAATTGTTCTAAATTATTCATGTGTTGAATTAAATACTAAGTAAAAAGATAAATAAAGCGGCTTTTGTATGGAGAAAACGCCGTAAATAGGGCGTTTTTTATTTGGTATAAACATATTCCTTTCAGATATTTGATAAAAACAGAATAAATAACTAGTGTTCCGCGCTCGGGCTTTTAGTCGGTGCGCCCTGGCACCGATGTTTTTGTGTATGGAGTTGATGGTTCTCATGGATGCGTTTATCCAGCAACTGCTTAACGGCTTGCTGTCGGGCAGTCTCTACGCGCTAGTGGCCTTGGGTTACACCATGGTCTACGGCATTTTGCGGATCATCAACTTTGCCCACGGCGATGTGTTGATGATCGGTGCGCTGGTGGGCCTGTCGGTGATCCGTGTGCTGCAGGCGGCCTTCCCGGATATGCCGCCGGTGCTGTTGCTGCTGGCCGCGGCGATGATCGCCATGGCCTTCTGTGCGGTGCTGGCGGTGGTGATTGAGCGCGTGGCTTATCGGCGCTTGCGTAACGCGCCGCGCCTGGCGCCGTTGATCAGTGGTATCGGCGTGTCGCTGTTGTTGCAGACCGTGGCCATGCTGGTCTGGACCCGTAACCCGCAGATGTTCCCGCAGCTGCTGCCCCTTGCCCCCATCGAAGTGCTGGCTGGCGATGCCACCCATGCCGCCGTGACCAATGCCACTGCGCTGACCACCATTGGCGTGGCGTTGAGCCTGATGGTCGGGCTGTTGCTGCTGGTGGAGCGCACGCGTTTTGGCCGGGCCATGCGCGCCGTGGCCGAGAACCCGCAAGTGGCGAGCCTGATGGGGATCAATCCCAACCGCATCATCGTCATGACCTTCGCCATCGGCGGCGCCCTGGCCGCGCTGGCGGGCATCATGATGGCCAGCAACTATGGCAGCGCGCATTTCTATATGGGCTTCCTGCCCGGCATCAAGGCGTTTACCGCGGCGGTGCTGGGCGGCATCGGCAACCTCAAGGGCGCCATGCTCGGCGGCCTGCTGCTGGGACTGATCGAAGCCCTGGGCACCGGCTACCTCGGTGCCGCCACCAACGGCGTGTTCGGCAGCAACTATCAGGACGTGTTCGCCTTTATCGTGTTGATCGCGGTGCTGGTGTTCCGGCCCCAGGGGTTGTTGGGCGAACGACTGGCGACTCGCGCATGAGCCTGGCAACCGCTGTGAGCCCTTCGAGCAAACGCGCCAGCCTGGGCCTGTTGCTGTTCGCTCTGGCCCTGGTATTGGCCCCGTGGATTGTCGGGCATGCCGGAGGCAATACCTGGGTGCGCACCCTGGACTTTGCCCTGCTGTACATCATGTTGGCCCTGGGCCTGAACATCGTGGTGGGTTATGCCGGCCTGCTGGACATGGGCTTTATCGCCTTCTATGCGGTGGGTGCCTACCTGGCGGCCTTGCTCTCGTCGCCCCATTTGTTGCAACAGTTCCCGGCCTTGCTGGCGTTGCTGCCGGAGGGCATGCACACCTCGATCTGGCTGATCCTGCCGCTGGCGGCGCTGCTGGCGGCCGGGTTCGGGGTGATTCTCGGCGCCCCGACCCTGCGCCTGCGCGGCGACTACCTGGCCATCGTCACCCTGGGTTTTGGCGAGATCATCCGCATCCTGCTGCGCAACCTGGACCGCCCGGTGAATCTCACCAACGGGCCCAAGGGCATCGCCCAGGTCGACCCGGTGACACTGCTGGGCGTCAACCTGGGGCGCACCCAGGAGCTGTTCGGCCTGCGCCTGCCCTCGGTCTACCTCTATTACTACCTGTTCGCCGCACTGGTAGTGCTGATCCTGTTTGCCTGCATCCGCCTTGAGCGCTCGCGTATCGGCCGCGCATGGATGGCGATCCGCGAGGACGAAGAGGCGGCCCAGGCCATGGGCCTCAATACCTTGCGCCTGAAGCTGTTGGCGTTTGCCATTGGCGCAGCGTTCGGCGGTATCAGCGGGGCGCTGTTTGCCTCGTTCCAGGGCTTTGTTTCACCGGAATCCTTCACCCTCAACGAGTCCATCGCCGTGCTGGCCATGGTGGTGCTCGGTGGTATGGGGCATATCCCCGGGGTGATTCTGGGCTGTGTGTTGCTCGCCGCCCTACCCGAAGCGTTGCGCGCCAGCATGGGCCCCTTGCAGCAGGCGCTGTTTGGCCAGGTGCTGGTGGACCCGGAAATTATCCGCCAGCTGTTCTACGGCCTGGCGCTGATTCTGGCGATGCTGTATCGACCCGCCGGCCTTTGGCCGAGCCGCACAGGAGGTGCACCTTGAACCATCCGTTATTGCAGATCGAGAAGGTCAATAAACAGTTTGGCGGTGTGGCCGCGCTCGATGACGTGAGCTTGAGCATCGAGGCCGGGGAAATCTACGGCCTGATCGGGCCCAATGGCGCCGGCAAGACCACCTTCTTTAATGTGATGACGGGGCTGTACACCCCGGACTCCGGGCGCTTTCAACTCGACGGCCAGGAGTACCAGCCCACGGCGGTGCACCAGGTGGCCCGCGCCGGCATCGCCCGCACGTTCCAGAATATCCGCCTGTTCAACGCCATGAGCGCCCTGGAAAACGTCATGGTCGGGCGCCACGTGCGCACCCATAACGGCGTCTGGGCAGCCTTGAGCGGGCATTCGCGCGGGCGCGAGGAAGAAGCACAGACCCGCGCCCATGCCCACCGCCTGCTGGCCTATGTCGGCCTGGCCGGGTTTGCCAACTACCGCGCCGACAGCCTGTCCTACGGCCACCAGCGGCGCCTGGAAATTGCCCGCGCCCTGGCTACCGAGCCGCGTCTGCTGGCCCTCGACGAGCCGGCTGCGGGGATGAATGCCAGTGAGAAAGTGCAACTGCGCAGCCTGCTGGAAAAAATCCGCGATGACGGTCATACCCTGTTGCTGATTGAACACGACGTGAAGCTGGTGATGGGCGTGTGTGACCGCATCAGCGTGCTGGACTACGGACGCGTGATCGCCGTGGGGGCGCCTGCCGAAGTGCGTCGCCACCCGCAAGTGATCCAGGCCTACCTGGGAGCCGGCGCCCATGTCTGAAGCGTTGTTGCAGATTGCCGGCCTGAAGGTGCGCTACGGCGCCATCGAGGCGGTCAAGTCCCTGGATCTGCATATTGATGAAGGCGAGCGGGTCACGTTGATCGGCGCCAATGGCGCGGGCAAAAGCTCCAGCCTCAAGGCCCTTACCGGTCTGCTGCCGGCCGCTGCGGGGCAGATCCGTTTTGCCGGGCGCTCGATCCTGAACCTGGCGCCCCATGAGCGCCTGACCCTGGGCATCGCCATGGTGCCGGAAGGGCGTGGCATTTTTGCGCGCATGAGCGTGCTGGAAAACCTCCAGGCCGGCGCGTTCCTGCGCCGCGACCCACAGCAGGTCAACCTGGAAATCCGCCAGCTGTTCGAACACTTTCCGCGCCTGGAAGAGCGCTTGCAGCAGTCGGCCGGCCTGCTCTCCGGTGGCGAGCAGCAGATGCTCGCCCTGGCCCGTGCGTTGCTGTCCAAGCCACGGCTGCTGGTGCTCGATGAACCGTCCATGGGCCTGGCGCCGATCATGGTCGAAAAGCTGTTCCAGGTGATCGATGATGTGTGCCGCCAGGGCATGACCCTGCTGCTGGTGGAGCAGAATGCGCGCCTTGCGCTGCAAGTGACTGACCGCGCCTATGTGATGGATACCGGGCGCATCAGCCTCAGCGGTGCCAGCGACCAATTGCTCGACCACCCCGAGGTGCGCAGTGCTTACCTCGGTGAATAACCTAAATACAAACGCCACCGGACGCCCGGCGTGTTTCGCCCACCCCACAGGCCATGAGGGCCTGATGAGAAACAGGAAAAAAGCATGAACAAGACTGCCCCCTTCAAACGTGTACTGTTGTTGAGCCTGGCCCTGAGCGGCGTGGCCCAGGCCGACCAGACGGTACTGATCGGCCTGGCCGGCCCCTTGACCGGTCCGTCTGCGCGGATCGGCAAGGACCTGGAGAATGGCGCGCAACTGGCCATTGACCAGGCCAACGCCAAGCACCCGAAAATCAATGGTGAGGCCGTGACCTACAAGCTGGTTTCCGAGGATGACCAGTCCGACCCGCGCACCGCCGTCACCGTGGCCCAGCGCCTGGTGGACGAAGGCGTGGTCGGCGTGGTCGGCCACTGGAACACCGGCACCAGCATTCCTGCGGCGCGGGTCTACCATGACGCCGGGATTGCCCAGGTCGCACCGGTGGCTACCGGTCACGCCTATACCCAGCAAGGTTTCGACACCAGCTTCCGGATCATGGGCCACGACGATGACGGCGGCCAGGTAGCCGGTGACTACGCGCTCAAGACCCTCAAGGCGCAGCGCATCGCCGTGATCGACGACCGCACCGCATTCGGCCAGGGCCTGGCGGACCAGTTCGTCAAATCCATCGAGGCCGGTGGCGCCAAGGTGGTTGCGCGCGAATACGTGGACGACAAGACCATCGATTTCAGTGCGGTGCTGACTAACATCCGCGGGCAAAACCCGGACCTGATCTTCTTTGGTGGTGTCGACTCCCAGGCTGCACCGCTGGCCCGGCGCATCAAGCAGTTGGGGATCAAGGCCCCCTTGATGGGCGCCGGCGGCTTTGTCAGCCAGACCTTCCTGCAACTGGCGCAGAACGAAGGCGAGGGCGTGATCGCCCTGGAACCGGGCCTGGCCGTGGCACAGATGCCGGGTGGCCAGGCGTTTGAAGAGGCCTACAAGGCGCGCTTCAAGAGCAATATCGAGCTGCACGCACCCTTCGCCTATGACGGCGTTGGCGTGTTGATCGCCGCGATTGAGCAGGCCAACTCCACCGATCCGCAGAAGTACCTGCCGGTACTGCGCGCCATCAGCTATCCAGGCGTGACCGGGACCATCGCGTTTGATGCCCAGGGCAACCTGCAGAACCCGTCGTTCACCGTTTACCAGGTCAAGGCCAATCAATGGCAACCGGTGAGCGTGGCTGGCGGTAAAAAGTAACGCGCTGAATTTCAATGTAGGAGCTTCTTATAAGGGAGCTCCCACATTGGATCTTCGCAGCCATTTGAATGAGGCACACCATGAGCAAACTGGAAGGTGAACTGGGCATCCTGGCCCGCCGGCGCATCGAAGCCGAGATCATCAAGCCGATCTACGAAATCCTCGTGCGCGAGCAGGGCAAGGCCTTTGCCGCAGCGGTGATTGGCGAAGCGGTGGGCAACGCCGCGATCCAGGCGGGCAAGCACTTTGCCGCCCAGGAAGAGCAGGGCGCCGACCTCAAGAGTTTCGTTGAGCTGCAAGTGCTGTGGGAAAAGGACGATGCGCTGAAAGTCGAGATCATCGCCAGCGACGCCGAGCATTACGACTATGACGTCAAGCGCTGCCGCTATGCCGAGATGTACCACGAAATGGGCCTGGGCGAGATCGGCCACCTGTTGTCGTGCAACCGCGACGAGCTGTTTATCGTCGGCTACAACCCGAATATTGAATTGACGCGCACCCAGACCATCATGGGCGGCGCGCCAAGCTGTGACTTCCGCTACCACGCCAAGCCCCAGGGGCCACGCTCGTGAGCGCCCTGGCGCGGGTCAACGGCGAGCGCTTGTGGGACTCGCTGATGGAAATGGCGCAGATCGGTGGCACGCCCAAGGGTGGCGTGTCGCGCCTGGCCCTGACCGACGAGGACCGGCGCGGGCGTGACCTGTTCGTGGCCTGGTGCACAGCGGCCGGCTGTAGCATTCGTGTGGACGCCATGGGCAATATCTTCGCCCGCCGCGCTGGCCGCCATGACCACCTGGCCCCGGTGCTGACCGGCTCCCATGGCGACTCGCAGCCAGCCGGCGGCAAGTTCGATGGCATCTACGGCGTGCTTGCCGGCCTGGAAGTGCTGCGCACCTTGAACGACCTGGGCATCGAGACCGACCGGCCGATCGAGGTGGTCAACTGGACCAACGAAGAAGGCTCGCGTTTTGCTCCGGCGATGATTTCCTCGGGGGTGTATGCCGGGGTGTTTGACCTGGAATACGGCTTGTCCCGCGAAGACAAGGCCGGCGTGACCATCGGCCAGGCGTTGCAGCAGATCGGCTACGCCGGCGCGCACCCGGTGGGTGGCCAGGCGGTGCATGCGGCGTATGAACTGCATATCGAACAGGGCCCGATCCTCGAAGCCCAGGGCCTGACCATCGGCGTCGTTACCGGCGCCCAGGGCCAGCGCTGGTATGAAGTCGAACTGAGCGGGCGCAGTGCCCATGCCGGCACCACGCCCATGGATCACCGCCTGGATGCACTGCTGGGCTTTGCCCGGGTGGTGGAAGCGGTCAACCAGATCGGCCTGGCCCAAGGCGCCGAAGGGCGTGCGACGGTGGGCATGGCCAATATCTTTCCCAACTCGCGCAATGTGGTGCCGGGGCGGGTGTTCTTCAGTGTCGAGTTCCGCCACCCCGATGAAGCGGTGCTGGGTGTGCAGGACCAGCAACTGCACGAAGCGGTGGCCCGGATTGCCGAAGGGATTGGCTTGCAGGCCAGCGTCAAGCAGATCTTCCAGTACGCGCCGATTGCCTTCGACAGTGACTGCGTGGAAGTGGTGCGGGCCTCGGCCGAGGCCTTGGGTTATAGCCATCGGCGGATGATTTCCGGGGCAGGGCATGATGCCTGCTACCTGAACAAGGTCGCGCCGACGGCGATGATCTTTGTGCCCTGTGTGGATGGCTTGAGCCATAACGAGGCGGAAGAGATCCACCCGCATTGGTCGACAGCCGGGGCGGATGTGCTGTTGCAGGCGATTCTGGCTTCGTCGCGCGAGTGATGGGGGTACCCACCCCAAAATGTGGGAGCGGGCTTGTTCGCGAAAGCAGTGGGTCAGTCAACATCAATGTTTGCTGGGCCGACGTCTTCGCGAGCAAGCCCGCTCCCACAGGGGGCAGGATCCCCCCCAAAAAAACCTTAGCCGCGCACAAACAGCCTGCTCATCACCTGCAACAAGCGATCATCCTCGCCCGCCGCGCCAATCACCTGCAACCCCACCGGCATGCCCCTCACGTGCCCCACCGGCAGGCTGATCGAGGGCAGTCCGATGAGGTTCCAGGCACTGGTATGGCTGAGCACGGCGGCGCGCACATCAATGTCCTGTTCGCCTACTCGGACTTCGCGCGCATTAACCTCGGTGGCGGTAATCGGCACGCTGGGTGAGACCAGCAAGTCATAACGTTCGAACAAACGTGCCATCGCCGCTTTGTACTGCGCCTGGCTGGCCTGTGCGCGAATGTATTGCCAGCCTTTGACTTCGCGCGACACCTCAAGGCGTTCGCGTACCTCAGGGTCAAACATGTGCGGCGCATCGCGCATGCGCTCGGCATGCACCTCAAAGGCTTCGGCACGTTGCAGTGTCTGCAAGGTGTCCTTCATGCCGGCCGCCATTGTTTGCAGTTCGTCAGTCTCCTGCAGCGCGTCGCCGAACAACTGCTGCGCCGCCTGATAAACCTGTCGATTCACCTCGGCGTCGACCGGGCCGAAGCTGCCACTGGTGATCCAGCCCACCCGCAGTGGTTGCGCATTGGCAGCCGGCGCACAAGCGCGGCCTGCCAACACTTCGAACAGCAGGCGTGCATCTTCAACGTGGTTGGCGATGGGGCCTACGTGGTCGAGGCTGGAGGACAGTGGGAACACGCCTTCTACCGGCACGCAGGCAAACGAGGGCTTGAAGCCGACCGTGCCGCACAATGCCGACGGAATCCGGATCG
>NZ_CVTS01000069.1:0-231506 GCF_900004755.1 Pseudomonas sp. 25 R 14
TGTGGGAGATTCTATGTTGCAGGGAAACCCTGCAACCTTAAATTCGGCTGATATTCGCTCTGGTTTTTCATCAGCGCGAATGCCACCCGGCAGAGCTTGCGGGCGAGGATCACCAGGGCTTGGGTCTTTGCCAATCCTCGGGCCAGGTAGGACTCGTAATAGGGTTTCCAGGTCGGCGATCGGCTAGCGGCCATTGCTGCGTTGTGAGCAAGGCGCCGTAACTCCGAATCGCCCTTTTTACTCAGGTGCCGAGGACCGGCCTTCTTTCCGGAGTCTTTTGGTCTCAGATCCATCCCCAAGAAAGCGATGAATGCATCGCCACTGGCGAAATGGCCACGCATGAAGGCTGTCGCTAGACCCGTAGCCGTAAGATCACCAACCCCTTCAATGGCTTTGCAGCGCTTGATGTTTTCGGTGATGCCTGCCTCTTTGCTGACTTTGTGCAGCAACTTCTGAATGACCAGCTCAGCTTGTTTGAAGGACTTTAACTGCTGGGCCAATTCGTCCTTCAAAAGCGGTTCGCCCGACCAACTCAGCGTTAGGCTCACGCGCAAGTTGATAAGCTCTGCACGTCGGTGCAGTAAGCTTTTCAATAGCTTATAAGCCTGCGGAGGTGGGCTCCAGAGCCGCAGCCGTTCCTGCTCGCTGCTCAGGTAGCGCGCCAGCAAACGCGCATCGCAAGGGTCTGTTTTCGCCCGTTGGCCAATGCTTTCGCGGTAATGGCTCAACCGATAAGCGTCTACAACGTAAACCCGATGTCCCATTTCATGGGCGAGTTCAGCTGTGTCCAAGTGGTAAGTGCTGGTGGCTTCCAGGGCAATTGAGCTGTTGGCAGGTAGCGTTTTGAGCCAGCGGCCAAGAGCATCGCGGTCGTTGGTAATGGTTTGAATGGCTTTGAGGTCTTCGCGGTAGGCGACGACGTCGGCCTTGGCCACATCGATACCCAGAACCGTTGGTGAAGTAAGGATTGTCATAACAAATCCTCGGAGCTAGTGTTTAAGGGCTTGTCGGGGTCTACCCCAGCGCTGGCTTGCCTCTATCGTCGGTTTTCCCGATGAATTCCTTATCGGCGCTTGGGGTAGAAAGGGCGGGACGAGAAGTCTCCCACGGTCCGTACTGGCTAGAGTCGGAATCGGGCTTTTAGTCACCGCCCACCCCTTCAAGTTTAAACATACAAGCGGGCTTGCTCGCGAATGCGGTGTGTCAGTCACCGAGTTTGCTAGCTGATACACCGCATTCGCGAGCAAGCCCGCTCCCACATTTGGATCTCCACTCTGTGTAACGTCGTGTCCTGCCTGAAAATTCTTTCTGGTTATATAAGCATTCTTAAATAGTATTTTTAAGAATATCCGCGCTTATCTACTATCGCCCTCACGCCGCAAGCAGTGCCGCCACTGCCAGGCACTTCTCATTTCAGGAGCACGACCATGAGCGCATCTCTACGCAGCGTTGACGGCCAGGACGAAGCAGCCATTTTGCGCGAGATCCAGAGCGCATTGCGTGACCTGCGCTTTGGCGCAGTGGAAATCACCGTACACAACGCCCAAGTGGTGCAGATCGAACGCAAAGAGAAATTCCGCTTGCAGAGCCCGGGCAACAAACCGAGCTGAGGCAACACGGCGCTTCGATTGCGGGACCCGTACTTATAAGAAAAGCCAACACCCCAGAATTTCAGGAGCTTGTCTATGTCGTCGATTCGCCGTTATGCCCTGGCCGCCCTGGCCAGCGCCGTGTTTGCCGGTTCTGCTGTCGCCAAGGATTACGAGCTGCTCAACGTTTCCTACGATCCGACCCGTGAGCTGTACCAGGACTACAACGCCGAATTCACCAGCTTCTGGAAAAAAGCGCACCCTGGCGACAACGTGAAGATCCAGCAGTCCCACGGTGGTTCGGGCAAGCAAGGCCGGGCGGTGATCGACGGCCTGCGCGCCGACGTGGTGACCCTGGCCCTGGCCGGCGACATCGACGAAATTGCCAAGTTGGGCAAGACCCTTCCGCAGAACTGGCAGACCCGTCTGCCTGAGGCCAGCACACCGTACACCTCGACCATCGTGTTCCTGGTACGCAAGGGCAACCCCAAAGGCATCAAGGACTGGGGCGACCTGATCAAGAACGACGTGTCGGTGATCACGCCGAACCCGAAAACCTCCGGCGGTGCCCGCTGGAACTTCCTCGCCGCCTGGGCCTATGGCCTGAAGGCCGGTGGCAGCGAAGCCAAGGCCCAGGAATACGTGAAAGAACTGTTCAAGCATGTACCGATCCTCGACACCGGCGCGCGCGGTTCGACCATCACCTTCGTCAACAACGGTCAGGGTGACGTGTTGCTGGCCTGGGAAAACGAAGCGTTCCTGGCACTCAAGGAAGACGGTGGCGCCGACAAGTTCGACATCATCGTGCCGTCCCTGTCGATCCTCGCCGAGCCACCCGTGGCCGTGGTCGACAAGAACGCCGAGAAAAAGGGCAACACCGAAATCGCCACGGCGTACCTCAACCACCTGTACAGCCCGGCTGGCCAGGAGATCGCGGCAAAGAACTTCTACCGCCCGCGTGACAAGGATGTGGCCGCCAAATACGCCCAGCAGTTCCCGAAACTGGAGCTGGTGACTATCGACAAAGACTTCGGCGGCTGGAAAACTGCCCAACCGAAATTCTTCAATGACGGTGGCGTGTTCGACCAGATCTACACGGCCCAATAACCAACACGGCCTCCCTGTGGAATGCGGCTTGTGTGGGAGCGGGCTTGCTCGCGAAAGCGGTGTGCCAGTCAACGCATTTAGTGACTGACACGCCGCTTTCGCGAGCAAGCCCGCTCCCACAAAAACTCATTCCTGCAGTGGTATCTACCTGTTAACCAAGGACTTTTATGTCGCGTCGTATCTCCCCCGTCATACCCGGCTTCGGGCTGACGCTGGGCTACACCTTGGTGTACCTCAGCCTGATTGTGCTCATACCGCTGGCGGCCATGTTCGTCCACGCCGCCCAACTCACCTGGGATCAGTTCTGGGCCATCATCTCGGCGCCGCGAGTGTGGGCGGCGTTGAAGTTGAGCTTCAGTACGGCCCTGTACGCCGCGCTGATCAACGGCGTGATCGGTACGCTGCTGGCCTGGGTGCTGGTGCGCTACACCTTCCCCGGGCGCAAGATTATCGACGCGATGATCGACCTGCCGTTCGCCCTGCCCACCGCCGTGGCCGGTATCGCGCTGACCGCGCTGTACGCGCCGTCCGGCCTGGTTGGCCAGTTCGCCACGGACATGGGCTTCAAGATCGCCTACACCCCATTGGGCATCACCCTGGCCCTGACTTTCGTCACTCTGCCCTTTGTGGTGCGCACCGTGCAGCCGGTCTTGGCCGATATCCCCCGGGAAATCGAAGAAGCCGCCGCCTGCCTCGGCGCCAAGCCCTTGCAAGTGTTCCGCTACATCCTCGTGCCGGCGCTGCTGCCAGCGTGGCTGACCGGGTTTGCCCTGGCGTTTGCCCGAGGTGTGGGTGAGTACGGCTCAGTGATTTTCATCGCCGGCAATATGCCGATGAAAACCGAGATCCTGCCGTTGCTGATCATGGTCAAGCTCGACCAATACGACTACACCGGCGCTACCTCCATCGGCGTGCTGATGCTGGTGGTTTCCTTTGTCTTGCTGCTGCTGATCAACTTGCTGCAGCGGCGCATCGAACGTCCATAAGGAGGCGCGGAACATGTCCCAATCGTCTATTTCCGCCGCGTCCTCGGCCAACGCTGCCCGTCGTGGCAGTGCGGTTTCGCGACGTATCCTGATCGGCCTTGGCTGGCTGATTTTCGCCCTGTTCTTGCTGTTGCCACTGTTTATCGTGGTATCCCAGGGCCTCAAGCTCGGCCTCGGCGCATTCTTTGCCGCGATCTTCGAGCCGGACGCGCTGTCGGCATTGAAGCTGACGGTGATTGCGGTGCTGATCTCGGTGCCGCTCAACCTGGTATTCGGGGTCAGTGCGGCCTGGTGCGTGAGCAAGTACTCGTTCCGTGGCAAGAGCATGCTGGTGACCCTGATCGACCTGCCGTTCTCGGTCTCGCCGGTGATCGCCGGTCTGGTCTATGTGCTGATGTTCGGCGCCCAGGGCTTCTTCGGGCCGTGGTTGCAGGATCACGATATCCAGATCGTCTTTGCCTTGCCGGGCATCGTGCTGGCGACCATCTTCGTCACCGTGCCATTCGTGGCCCGCGAGTTGATCCCGCTGATGCAGGAGCAGGGCACCCAGGAAGAAGAAGCCGCGCGTCTGCTGGGCGCCAATGGCTGGCAGATGTTCTGGCATGTCACCGTGCCGAACATCAAGTGGGGCTTGATCTACGGCGTGGTGCTGTGTACTGCGCGGGCAATGGGTGAGTTCGGCGCGGTGTCGGTGGTGTCCGGCCACATTCGCGGCGTGACCAACACTTTGCCGCTGCACGTCGAGATTCTCTACAACGAATACAACCACGTCGCTGCGTTTGCGGTGGCGAGTCTGTTGCTGATCCTGGCGCTCTTCATCCTGCTGCTCAAGCAGTGGAGCGAGAACCGAATTAACCGCCTGCGCGCCGGTGCGGCTGAGGAATAAGTCATGTCGATCGAAGTCCGTAACGTCAGCAAGAACTTCAACGCCTTCAAGGCCCTGGACAGCATCAATCTGGATATCCAGAGTGGCGAGCTGGTGGCCTTGCTGGGCCCCTCCGGCTGCGGCAAGACCACCTTGCTGCGCATCATCGCCGGCCTGGAAACCCCGGACGCCGGCAGTATCGTGTTCCATGGCGAGGACGTGTCCGGCCATGATGTGCGTGATCGCAACGTCGGGTTTGTGTTCCAGCACTACGCGCTGTTCCGCCACATGACCGTATTCGACAACGTCGCATTCGGCCTGCGCATGAAGCCCAAGAACCAGCGCCCGAATGAAACCCAGATCGCGGCCAAGGTCCATGAATTGCTGAACATGGTGCAACTCGATTGGCTGTCGGACCGCTACCCGGAACAACTCTCCGGCGGTCAGCGCCAGCGTATCGCCCTGGCCCGCGCCCTGGCGGTGGAGCCCAAGGTGCTGCTGCTCGACGAACCCTTCGGCGCCCTGGATGCCAAGGTACGCAAGGAGCTGCGCCGCTGGTTGGCACGCCTGCACGAGGACATCAACCTGACCTCGGTATTCGTGACCCACGACCAGGAAGAAGCCATGGAAGTCGCCGACCGCATCGTGGTGATGAACAAGGGCGTGATCGAGCAGATCGGCTCACCGGGCGACGTCTACGAAAACCCGGCCAGCGATTTCGTCTACCACTTCCTGGGCGACTCCAACCGCCTGCACCTGGGCGAAGACCAGCACGTGCTGTTCCGCCCGCACGAAGTGTCGCTGTCACGCCATGAACTGGAAGATCACCATGCCGCGCAAGTGCGTGACATCCGCCCGCTGGGCGCCACCACGCGGATCACGCTGAAGGTCGAAGGCCAGAGCGAACTGATCGAAGCCGAAGTGGTGAAGGACCACGACAGCCTCACCGGGCTGACGCGGGGCGCGACGTTGTTCTTCAAGCCCAAGGTCTGGCAAAAAGCCTGAATCTTTGGCCTGCCCGATCAACTGTGGGGGTGGCTTGTGGGGGAGCTGGCTTGGTGGTGCTGGTGAAAAGGGTGTTCCAAACCGTCTGGGACATGTCCGAAGTCATCTCCGCCGCCAGTGGCCTGAGTGCTCTTGGTCGAGAGTCTTTAGGGGAGATTTGTAGGTACTTTTTCTTCGCTGTGTGGGCAGCTTCCGAAACTTAAATTCCTCCCGGTTTTATGCCCCGCCAGCTTGTGCGATACGCCTTTTAGTTACTTATATTCCGACGCCATATTCATTACATCAAGGATGTAGGAGATGACGCAGGCGTATATCAATGAGCGCACCATTGATTATCACAGTTTGAAAACCCAGCTTTTGCGCCTCACCAGTCAGCAGTCGGCGGAGCAGTTCGATGCGCTGAACCTGCACCTGCGTCATAGCTTGGTAACGCCCGGGCAAATGGTGATTGTGCCTGACGAATACGCTGTTGCCTGCACCCTCAATGACGCGTGGTTGATGCGCCATGCACAGGAAATCCGTCGTGCCCTGGAGTTGAATTCAGCGGCTGGGATTGCCGTCATCAATAACTACGATTTATTGCAGAGCCTGTTGGGGTATACCTCACTGGGTGTGGGGGCCGGCAGTTCGGGTTGGGCACGGCATCTGGATGAGGTCCGGCATACGCTGGAGGAAGTCGAGCGCCTGCATCAGCAACTCAAGAGTGGGGCCCTGGATCGGGAGGCGTTCATTCGTCAGCGCCAGGGGTTGTTCCAGCGCCTGGACACTCAACTGAAGGGCGCAGCTCGGTTTGGTACGAGCTTGCAGGGCAATACGTCGTTAAAAAAAGTGCTGGGGATATCGACCAAAAGCTATCTGCACAAGAGTGAGATAGCGGGCTATGCGCAGCGAATCCGGAGCATTGCGCAGACGTCGCGGTTCTTGGGCAAGGGCACGTATGTGGGGTTAGCGCTGGATGTGGGCGTGGCGGGGTTGGCGATCAAGGAGGGGTGCATGACGGGGCGAGAGGCGCAGTGTCGGCGGGCGCAGTATGTGGAAGGGGCGAGATTGGTAGGGGGTGTTAGCGGTGCGGCCGGAGGTGGAAAGTTGGGCGCGTATGTTGGGCGATATGTCTGTACGACCGTCTTGGGAGTTGTGACTAAGGGAAAAGGGGGGCTTGTGTGTGGAATTATCGGTGGTATTGCAGGTGGCTCTGCTGGAGGAGATAAATTGGGTACAGCGGCAGCCAAACACGGCGAAATTTTGTACGAAACAATCGAACACTGACTATGACTGATGAGCTTTTTTTCTCTGCCTTGCCCTTGCTTGAATCCCTTGTTCTTGTAGGGCTTTTATTGTTCGTTGAATACACAAAGCTGGAAGAACTGGAGAGTTATTTCAGCGAAAACGAAGTGGTGCAGCGAAACAAACGTTTTTGGTCGAAAAACCGCCACATCGACAAAACGATGCGAATGAGTGTGATCGTCTGTTTCCTGTTTCACCCTGCCAGGTACATCAAGCTTGGCGATGTAAGTCATGAGGAGCTTGCCGCCATTCCATTAGCGCTCAAACGCTGGGTTGTCTGGCCCTGTTACTGGGGTTTTTTCTGGTTGTTTCGCTGCACGGTATCGCTCCTGTGGGATAAATTTCACTGACGCTGCACACTCAAACCACCAAATCCTTACGCTTCACCCGCACCGGCCCCGACCGCTCCTCGATCTGCCGCTTGAGGTCATGCCGCAACCCCGCCAGGAACGCCAGTTCCGCCACCACAAACAGTGGCCCCACGATCAGCCCGGACACGTCATCGACAAAGGCCGGTTTGCGCCCCTCGTAGTAATGGCCGACAAACTGGATCACCCAACCCACCACAAACAGGCCGATACCACTGCTGAGCCACACCAGCGTGCTTTGCGCTGCCAGTACATGCCCGGCCCATACCGACAGGCCCATCAGTACGCTCATCAACATGCCAAGCGCCAGTTCCAGGCGCAGGTAGAACCCGGCGGCAAACACCGCCAGCAACACTGCAGGCGACAGCCACAGGCCGGCCACTTGCGATTCGGGGCGCGACAGCAGTACGGCGACGGCGACGACGATCATGGGGATGCCGATAAAGTGGCTGACGATGTTGCGCGGGTCGCGGTGGTAGGCGGCGTATTGGCTGAGGTGGTCGACGAGGCTTTTCATTGTTATTCCTCCTGTAGGATGCTTGATCATGCCCTGTAGGACTGCGACAAACTGTCAACTGGGCGACAATCTTTGGAGTTCTCATGGACGCAGAGTCTTGGCATGCACGGTTGTCCAGCGGCCACTGGTACCGTCATCTGCCTGCTCCCTTGCAGCATAGCTTGCTGGCCCACGCCCGCGTGCGGCAGTTGGCGGCGGGGCAGGTGCTGTTCAAGCGTGGCGACCCGCCGTGCGGCCTGTACGCGGTGCTGGAGGGCAGCCTGCGCATCAGCGCGGTGAACGAGCAGGGCAAGGAGGCGTTGTTGAGTCTGGCGCAAGCGCCTTTCTGGTTTGGCGAAATCGCCGTGTTCGACGGCCTGCCGCGTACCCACGATGCGTGTGCGGTCGGGCCTTGCACCCTGTTGCAGGTGCCGCAGTCGGCGATGCTGCACTTGCTTGCGCAAAGCCCGGCCTATTGGCGGGACATGGCCTTGCTGATGAGCCAGAAGTTGCGGCTGAGCTTTATCAATATCGAGCAGTTGAGCCTTGCACCCGCGTCGGTGCGGTTGGCCCATCGGTTGTGGATGATTGCCGAGGGGTATGGCGAGATCGATGGCTCGCGGCGTGTGGTGCAGTTGGCGCAGGAGGACTTGGCGGCGATGCTGGGGGTGTCGCGCCAGACGACCAATGCGCTGCTCAAGGAGCTGCAAGGGCAGGGGGTTGTGCGGTTGGGGTATGGCGAGATTGAAATACTTGATGCACCGCGGTTGCGGGAGATGGCGCAGGGTTGACGCGGCGTCTTAAAGGCCGCCTCGCCACAAGTCATTGTTCGCTCTTCGAGTATGGCTGAGCTTTCAAGGATGTTAAAAGGGCGGAACCCTTAGGGTTTATAAATTGCTCTGGCTTCGCCATTTTTATCAACCACGCCTGTAAGTTCGCGAACGATGCTATAGCTCCCTCCATCATCATTGGTTTCTTGATCCGCAATCCGGACTGAAAGTGATTCTCCGGGTGCGTAGCCTACTGTTTTAATAAGAATCCCCACCGCTCCTCCATTACTGGACGTTGTGATTTCGCTGCTGAAATCGCTCGTCATCCACGTGGCAGAGATAATTTTTTTGTTGTCGTTATCAAGTGAAGCCTCCGTGGGTTTCGTGCTTTTTATTGGGTCAGCTGCAGACGCGTTGCTAAAAATGATGATTAATGTGGCTAATAGACAGCGGGTGATTGTTTGCATAAGTCGGGTCATGGGATTTATTTGTGTTTTATCAGGTAGAGTTCTTCGTTTGCTGAAAACAACGAATACGTTAATGCCGGCATTGTGTAATAGGCGAAATTATTGAGGAGGGTTTCTTTGGGCGGGAACGCTGTACCTTTAAAATCAGAACGTGACAAACTGCCTTTGTTTTTGAATTTAAAAATAACGTCGGCTATTGTGACTTGGTAATACCCTATGCCCTCCCAGGTATAATTCATGCTGCAACCACTGCTGCCAGCATTTTGGGCGCAATATTTGCTGTAAGTCTGCTTTTCAAAGTAGGGAATAGTGATGTTGGAGGGTGGTGTATATCGTCCGAAGCCACGTTCGACGTCTGTGAAGTCTTTAAATAGCGTATTGAAACCGGATAATCGTTTGCCGCTGAAGTCACTCGTCAGTGAGTTGCCGTAGAGGACATACCATTTGCCGGTAGTGTTAAGGTAGTATACTTTTCGGATACGCCTTTTATTTTCGTGGGCGCTGATTTTTTCATAGGTTTCAACATCGTCCAGGCGTGCGCTTTTTTTTGTGATTTCTTTGTAGTACGCATCGACCTGTTCTGTACTCCAAGCCAAGTCCTGGTTGATGGGAGTAAATGGTCTTTTTGTTTTGTCGCCATTTAACGGCCAGGTAGAGTAATAGCTGTTTTCTTTGTTGACCAAAAAAGTGCCGCCAACCAATTGCTCGTCCCCGGTTTTTTTTGCTATCAGGAAGCTTCTTGAAAATTGATGGCTATCAATGATATTGCCTGAGGTATTCAGTTTGTAGAAAGTGTGCTGGCGAGTGTGGTCGTCAACATCTGTGGCAATTTCAATAATGATGTTGTTTGTTGTTTTGTTGAGGCTGTGTTCCACTGTGGAACGTGGTGGGACTTTAAACTTTTCGACGGTATAGTTTTCAAATTCGGTAATTTCATCGATATACTTGTAGTCTGAAAATTCAGTAGGTAATTTTTCTTCGGGAGATAACCGGCCGGACTCGTGGACGCCACAGCTTGTTGTCAGTAGAGCGAAGAATATAGACGTGGCGCCGAGTGAGAGGGTGAAGTTCATAATACGTCCGCCCTGCGTGAAGGGTCTTCTCATTTACAGTGTCCAGCACCTATACCATTACTCAGCTTACTCTGCCAGTTGACTGTTGATCGTAAAATAAAATGTAGGGTTTTCCTGATGACTGTTTCTAGCTGTGTCGAAAGACACCGTTAAGTAGAGACCTGACGACCCTTAGGTCAACGCGCTAAAAAGCAGGACTTTGCGCGATCAAGGTATTTCTCATTAGCAAGCAATAAACGCCAGGGGCAGGTCACGGATCTGTTCACGCAGCGGCGGCTGGTAGTGGTCGTCGCTGATCAGTTCGTGCAGCAGTTCTTCGCGCAGTTGGTGGAAATCAAAGCTGCTGCGCTGGCGCGGATGGGGCAGGGCGATATCCACCACCTGCTTGATCCGTCCGGGCCGGGGCTCCATCACCACCACGCGGTCGGCGAGGAAAATCGCTTCCTCCACATCGTGGGTCACTAGCACTGTGGTGATCTTCGCGCGGGCACGGATCGCCAGCAGCTCATCCTGCATCTGTTGGCGGGTCAGGGCATCGAGAGCGCCGAAGGGCTCGTCCAGCAGCAGGATACGTGGGCTGGCCACCAGGCCACGGGCAATCGCCACCCGCTGCGCCATGCCGCCAGACAATTGGTGCGGGTAGGCGCGGGTGAAATCGGTGAGGCCCACCAATTCGATAAAGTCCGTGATGCGCTGTTGGCGCTGGGCCTCGCTCAAGGGCTCGTTGACCAGGCCCAGGCCGATGTTTTGCGCGACCGTCAGCCACGGGAACAAACGGTGTTCCTGGAACACGATGCCGCGCTCGCCGCCGATGCCTTCCACGGCCTTCCCATCGACGCGGATCTCGCCACGGAACTGCGTGTCCAGGCCGATCAGCAGGCGCAGCAGCGTGGATTTTCCGCAGCCGCTGGAGCCGACAATCGCGACGAACTCGCCTTCGGCGATATCCAGGTTGAATTCGCGAATGGCTTCCAGCTCGAAGCCATCGACGTCGAAGGTCTTGCCCACATGGTTGAAGCTGACAATAGGTGCAGTCATGCGTGTCTCCAGCGCGTGGCGCGGGTTTCGATGCGTTGGCCGATAAGGTTGAGTGCTGCGCCGGTGAGGCCGACCAGGAGCATGCCGCTCATGATCAGGTCCATGCGCAGCAACTGTTGGGCGCCGATCATCAAACTGCCGATGCCACCGTTGGACGGCATGAAATACTCGGCGCCGATGGTGCCCAGCCAGGCGTAGATCAGGCTCAGGCGCAGCCCGGCGAAAATCCCCGCTGCCGCCCCTGGCAATACCAGGCGACGCAGGCGCAAGGCCAGGCTCAGGCGCAGCACCTGGGCGGCTTCATTGAGCTGTGGCGAGAGGTTCAGCACACTGCGTTGGGTGGCGATAAACAGCGGGAAGAACGCGGCCAGGGCGATAAACACCGACTTGGCCAACTCGCCCAGGCCGAACCAGGCGGTGAGCAGCGGCACCCAGGCAAAAATGGCGATCTGACGCAGGGCCGCCAGGGTCGGGCCGAGCACTCGCTCACTGCGGCGTGACAGGCCCAGCCACAGGCCAAGGGCAAAGCCCAGGCCGCCGCCCAGGAGCAACCCGCTCAAGGTGCGTCCCAGGCTTTTGCCCAGGGCGCTGAGCAGGCTGCCATCGAATACGCCGCTGGCGGTGGTGTGCAACACGGTCCAGGGGCTGACGAGGATATTGGGATCGACCCAGTCCAGGGCGGTCGCCGACTGCCACAGCGCCAACAGGCTCAAGGGCAGCAACCACGGTTGCAGGCGTTGCCAGCCTTGGTAGCGTGGGCCACGACGGATCTGCGCGGTAGCGGGATGGGGCCAATGCACCCACTTGCGATCCAGCCAGCCAATGCCGCGATCCATCACCACGCCCAGCACCCCAATGACCACGATGCACACAAACACGATATCGAGCATGAACAACTGCCGCGCCCAGACCATCAGGTAACCAATACCTTCGCTGGAGGCCAGCAGCTCCACCGCCAGCAGTGAGGTCCAGCCGGCGGCCAGGGCCAGGCGTACCCCGGCCATGAACGCGGGCAATGCAGCGGGCAGGATCAGGCGGTGGATCAACAGATGGCTGGGCAAGCGCAGCACGCGTGCAGCCTCACGCAAACCGGGCTGGGCATCGCGCACGCCGACCAGGGTGTGCAGGGTCACGGGCACCACAATGGCCTTGACCAGCACCACCAGCTTGAGGGTTTCGCCAATCCCGAAAAACACCATGAACAGCGGGATCCAGGCCAGGGTCGGGACTTGCGACAGGGCGCTGAAGGTCGGGAACACCAGGCGCTCGGCACGGGCACTGAAGCCCAGCAGCGCGCCCAGCAACGCCCCGGCCCCGACGCCCGCCAACAGCCCCCAGAACAGACGTTGCAGGCTGATCGCCAAGTGGCTCCACAACTCGCCGCCGGCCAGTTCCACGGCACTGCTCCAGACCAGCGAAGGCGCCGGCAGGATCTGCTCGCTCATCCAGTGATTGCGGCTGGCCAGCCACCACAGGGCAAACAGCGTGAGTGGCAGCAGCCATGGCAGCAGGCGTTCACTCAGGTTCGGCCAATGTGCCCGCCCACCCTTGGCAGGGGCGGCGAGCGGCAGGCTCAACAGTGAAATTCGGGCCATGGAAGACCTCCGGTGTCGGCGAGTGCGTTATGTTATTTTGATCTTATAAACAAACAATCAAGATTATTTAGGGATAAGAAAAACCATTTAAAGCCTCTGCCCGACACGCATCCAATGCATTTGGAGAATATTTTCCATGCTGTTGATGCATAACCCTCTGGCGCCGGGGCCGCAGTGCGCATAGATCAAAAAGCTATTAAATTGTGAATTTATAGTATTTAAAGTTTTGACCGCGTTGTGCGTACTTTCTGCTCCCCAGGCCACCGTCGCCCACAGGAGCACACTCTATGAAATTGCCCTTCAAACGCTTGATCACCCTGGTCGCAGGCACAGCGCTCGCCGGGCTGGTACACGCCGCCGACCTCAAGGAAATCCGTATTGCCGTGCCCGACCTGAGTGCCGGCACCCAGAACAGCGGTGGTGGCCTGACGGATGTCCTGAGGAGCCAGCAGATCTTTGAAAAAGCCTTCGCCGATCAGGGCATCAAGATCCAGTGGAATTACTTCAAGGGCGCCGGCCCCGTGATCAATGAAGCCTTCGCCAACGGCCAGGTAGACCTGGCTTACCTGGGCGATCTGGCAGCGATCATCGGCCGTTCCAATGGCCTCGATACCCGTCTGCTGAGCGCCACCGCTCGCGGGGTTAAACAATACCTGGGCGTGGTACCGGGCTCCGGGATCACAACCTTGCAGGACCTGAAGGGCAAGCGCGTGGCGGTGTTTCGCGGCACGGCCACCCAACTGTCCCTCGACGGCGCCCTGGCCAGCCAGGGTTTGAGTGAAAAGGACCTGAAAATCATCAACCTGGACTTCAACGCGGCCGTGGCCGCCCTGGCCGCCAAGCAGATCGATGCGACCTGGGGCGGGTCGAACCTGAGTTCACTACAGGCCAAGGGCCTGGCCGAAATCCCCCTGACCACCAAGGACCTGGGCGGCGCGGGCAGCGTGCAGGCGGTGCTGGTGGGCAGTGGCAAATTTGTCGACGCCCATCCCGAGGTGGTGGCCAAGCTGCTCAAGGCCCAGCAGCAGGCGGTGCAGTGGTTGACCGATGACAACAACAAGCAGGCGTATATCGAACTGGTGTCTGGGCTGGCGAGTTATCCGCCGGTGATTTTGACCAATGATTTGAAGGATCAGAAACTTAGCGAGATTTTCCCGTCGACCCTGGATCCGGTGTTCCTGGGCAAGCTGCAGGATGCGGTGGATCTGGCGTCGAAGGAGCGGCTGATTCGCAAGCCGTTCCAGGTCAGTGATTGGGTGGTGCCGGGGTTGGCGGCGGCTGGGATCTGAAATCTACAGTGCATGAACTGGCCTCATCGCAGGCAAGCCCGCGATGGCGCCTGCTAGACCGCCACATCCACCTCCTGCCGATCCACCGCCACCAACGTCTCGATCATCGCCTTGGCCGCCGGCGACAAACGCGAACCGGTGCGGCTGACTATCCCGCACCGCGCACTCATGGTCTCCATGTTCTGTGGCAGGTTGCGCCAGTGCAGCAGCACCAGTGCGCCCCGGGCGATGTCCTCGGCAAAAGCCTCCTCGGTGCCCACGCCAATGGCGTTGGACTGCAACACGATCTTCACCAGCGCTGGAAAGTGCTCGGTCTGGATGCTCGGTGAGAAATCCATGCGCCCGCTCAGGTTCGCCAGCAGTTTGCGAATGCCCTGGGAGATCAGCGGCGACGCCAGCGGGTAATCGAACATGTCGTTGGTCGAGAGGCTGTCCTTGGCCAGCAGCGGATGCCCCGGCCTGCAGAAGAATACCCCGCGCTTGGCCGTCAGCGCCCGGGTCTGGAAATTCGGATCGGCTTCGAACTGGCGGATGTCGGCGATAAAGAATTCGATCTCTTCCCGGCTCAAGCTGCGGCTCAGCGTTTCCCAGTTATCCACCTGGAAGCGCGTACGGATTTTCGGGTGTGCGTTGACGAATCTCGCCACGGCATCCGGTACCAGTTTCACGGCTGGCGCCGGGCCGCAACCGAAGCGCAGCTCGCCTGCATCGAGCTTGGTCATGCGCGTGACTTCACTGCTCAACAGGGCGGCGCCATGCACCAGGCTCAAGGCATGTTGCAGCACCACCTGGCCTTCCGGGGTGGGGCGCAGATCCTTGTGGCCACGGTCCACCAGCACGCAGCCGAACTCCTGTTCCAGGCCCTGGATGCTGCGGCTGAACGCCGGTTGCGTGATGCCCATGGCGTCGGCCGCGCGGACAAAACTGCGGTGTTCGTTAAGGGCGATGAAGTAGCGCAGTTGGCGAAGATCCATATGCTTTCCCGGCATTTTAAAAATAGGTCGAAGGCATTTGCGACCAGGGGAGCTGAGGTTTTAAATGCAAGCTCTTATTCCGTCAACGAAGCATATGTTCATTTGCTAGACCTAAATTGCATATGAATAGAGCGTTGGCGCAGCGTCACCCCACCGTAAGCAGACACATGAGGGTCATCCAATGAGCAATGCCGCACTCGCTGTTCAACCCGTCGCCCTGGCGCTGGATATTCACCCGGTTGCTGGGCGTATCGGCGCCGAGATCCGGGGCATCAAACTGTCCGGCGATCTGGATGCCGCCACGGTCGAAGCCATCCAGCACGCGCTGGTGCAGTACAAGGTGATCTTCTTCCGCCAGCAGACCCACCTCGATGACCAGAGCCAGGAAGCCTTCGCCCACTTGCTCGGCGAGCCGATTGCCCACCCCACGGTGCCGGTGCGCGATGGCACGCGTTTTCTGATGGAACTGGACGGCGGGCGCGGCCAGCGTGCCAACTCCTGGCACACCGACGTGACCTTCGTCGATGCGTACCCCAAGGCCTCGATCCTGCGTTCGGTGCTGGCGCCGGCATCGGGTGGCGACACGGTTTGGGCCAACACCGCCAGCGCCTACAACGACTTGACCGCCGAGGTGCGTGCCCTGGCCGACACCCTGTGGGCGGTGCACAGCAACGAATACGACTACGCCGCGCGCAAGCCGGATGTGGCGCCGGAAAAGCTTGAGGAGTACCGCAAGATCTTCACCTCGACGGTATACGAGACCGAGCACCCGGTGGTGCGCGTGCATCCGGTCAGCGGCGAAAAAACCTTGCTGCTGGGGCACTTTGTCAAACGCCTGAAGGGCTATTCGCAGGCCGATTCCGCGCACCTGTTCAACCTGCTGCAAAGCCACGTCACCCGCCTGGAAAACACCGTGCGCTGGCGCTGGAACACCGGTGACGTGGCGATCTGGGACAACCGCGCCACCCAGCATTACGCAGTGGATGACTACGGCACCCAGGAACGCATCGTGCGCCGCGTGACCCTCAAGGGCGATGTGCCGGTGAGCGTGCAGGGGCAGCGCAGCCAGACCACCAAAGGCCTGTAGCCCACCGCAGATCAAATGTGGGAGCGAGCAAGCCCGCTCCCACACAAGCCCGCGTCCCACAAGGGATTTGGGTGTTTACCAGACGCCGATCTGCACCACCTTCTCTGCCTCTGGCTCTCCATAGCGAAACTGTTGACCACGCAGATCAATCTCGGTGTGGCTGATGGTGGTGCGCCGCTTCAAACCCCGCAGCCATTCGAACAGATAGCCCTGATGCATTTCGCGTACCTGGGTATACGCCGGGTCTGCGCCCAAGTCGTGCAATTCCTGCGGGTCGTTTTCCAGGTCGAACAGCTGGGCGCGAAAGCCGTCATACGCCAGGTATTTCCAGCGCTCGCTGCGCACCATGGTCATGCGGCAACGGTCGATGGGTTGCGCCAGGCGCTCGCGGGCCGGGGCCTGGAACGCATAGTCGTATTCAGCGATGGCGTAGCGGCGCCAATCCGTTTCTACGCCATGCAGCAGGGGGATCAATGAACGGCCTTCCAGACGATGCTCGGCGCTCGGCAAGCCCAGGGCCTCAAGGAAGGTCGGCAGGGCGTCGATGGTTTCCACCAGGCGCCTATCCGTCGTGCCCCGGCTGATATCGGCCGCGGCGCGTGGG
Organism: Pseudomonas sp. 25 R 14; assembly: GCF_900004755.1. Taxonomy (NCBI): domain Bacteria; kingdom Pseudomonadati; phylum Pseudomonadota; class Gammaproteobacteria; order Pseudomonadales; family Pseudomonadaceae; genus Pseudomonas; species Pseudomonas sp. 25 R 14. Next base: position 16,598 of record NZ_CVTS01000069.1, read on the forward strand.
TCGCGCACGATCAGCGGAATGCCCACTGCCGGCTCCAGCAGAAACTCTTTTTCGCCCAAGTGGTGATCGCCGAGGAAGTCGCCATGGTCGCTGGTAAACACAATCAGCGTGTCATCCCAGCGGCCATTGCTTTGCAGCACATCGAACAGGCGGCCGAGCTGGTCATCGACCTGCTTGATCAGGCCCATATAGGTGGGAATCACCCGCAGCCGCACTTCGTCGCGGGAGAAATTCACGCTCTCCTGGTGTTGGCGAAACGCCTGGTACACCGGGTGATCGCTGGCCTGCCCGGGCTTGGCGCGAATCGGTGCCTGCACCTGATCGACGCCATACAGCGCGTGATACGGCGCGGGCGCGATATAGGGCCAGTGCGGCTTGATGTAGGACAGGTGCAGGCACCAGGGTTGCTCGCCTTGCTCGTGGATAAAGTCGATGGCGCGGTCGGTGGTGTAGACCGTTTCCGAATGCGCCTCGGCTACTCGTGCCGGCAAGTGGGCGTTGCGCATGTGCCAGCCGCTCAGGACTTCCCCGGCTTCGCCGGCTGCGGCGTTGGCCCATTCATGCCAGGGGTTGCTCCCGGCATATCCTTGCTCGCGCAGGTAATGGGTGTAGGACGCGGACTCGCGTTTATCTGCGAACAGCGGGCTGTCTGGGAAGATCCCGTCATGGCGCAAATACGCCTCGAAACCGACCTCATTGAGGGGCTGCGCTTGTGCGCTGTCGGGGTCGATATCCAGGCGTTGCAAGGCGTCGAGATTGGGCGTGGCGTGGGTCTTGCCCACCAGCGCGGTACGGATGCCATGGGGGCGTAGGTAGTCGCCAATCGTCAGCTCTTCGAGTGGCAACGGCACCGCGTTCCACGCTACCTGATGGCTGCTGACGTAGCGCCCGGTATAGGCCGACATCCGCGACGGCCCGCAAATCGTGCCCTGGGTGTAGGCGCGGCTGAAACGCACGCCAGAAGCGGCCAAGCGGTCGATATTGGGCGTGTGCAGGTGGGCGTGGCCGTAGCAGGAGAGGTAATCGCGACGCAGTTGGTCGCACATGATGTAGAGCACATTGCGTACGTGGGGCATGAGGGTCACCGGATGAGGGGCAGGTGAGGGTTTTCGCTGGTTGCAGGGGGTTGAGGCAAGTGCATTTGGGGAATGGGGTTTATGCAGTGGGTGCATGGCTTGCCTGCGATAGCGGTGGCTCAGACCGCAAAGTTCTCCAGCGAGCACACCTCGTCATCCTGCTCATCCACCTGCTTGATCTGCTCGATCATTGCCTCGGCCAACGGTGACAATCGATACCCGGCGCGGCTGACGATGCCATAGCGGGTGTAGCGCTCCTCCAGGTCCTCGGCCAACCCCTCGATCGTCAACCGCACAAGCTCGCCCCGGGTCAGGTGCAGCGCATCGCTGTTGGCGCTGACGATGCCGATGGCGTCGGAACGCAGCACCACGCCCAGCAGGCTGTAGCCGTTCTCGCACTCGACATTGGGCGTGTAGTCGGGGCGGCCGCTGAGGTCGACGATGACCTTGCGCAGGTTCGGCGGGCGGATGGTCACGGCCAGGGGATAACTCATCAGCTCGGCAGCGCTGACAGTTTCCTGCTGGGCCAACGGATGGCCGCTGCGGCAGCAGAAGTGCCACTTTCGCGGGCGCAGGCGGTAGGTCTGGTAGTCCGGGTTGGCTTCGAAGTGGCGGGTGTCGGCGACGAAAAACTCGAACTCTTCACTGAGCAGGCGCTTGCCCAGGCTTTGCCAGTCGTCCACCTGGAACTGCACCCGTGCCTTGGGGTAGCGCCCGATAAAACTGCCGATGGCCCGTGGCACCAACCCGGAGGCCGGTGCGGGGCCGCAACCAAAGCGCAGCTCGCCGGCTTCCAGGCCATTGAACTGGCTGATCTCGTTGGCCAACTGCTGGGCACCGCTGACCAGCCGCCGCGCATGTTCAAGCAGCACCTGGCCTTGTTTGGTCGGGGCCAGGTCCTTGCGCCCGCGATCCACCAACTGGCACCCGGCGCTGTGTTCCAGGGCCTGGATGCTGCGGCTGAAGGCCGATTGCGACAGGTTCACCGTGGCCGCGGCGGCGACAAAGCTGCGTTGTTCGGCGAGGGCGATGAAGTGGCGGAGTTGGCGCAGATCGATATGCATTTTTCACATTAAAAATATCGGGGAAATGCATTGGCTATGCATTAGGTCGACTCCTTATAAAGGCTATCTCTTATGCAGTAAAAGCTTGTAAAAACATAAATAAATAACTTTAAAGAATATGTGATTGTGCATATTCCTCGATTCCGGAGCCGCTCATGAGTGTGTCGAAGCCTGCTGTACCGTCCTCTGCCTGGCGGCTCAAGCGCCTACCCCTGGCGTTATTGCTGGCGGGCAGTGCCAGTTGGTCACCGAGCCAGGCGGCTGAAGCGCCAGCACCCGCGAGCAAGGGCGAGAGCGCCAGTGGGCAACTGGAGACGGTCACCGTGACTGCACGCCGACGCACCGAAAGCGCCCAGGACGTGCCCACGCCCATGAGTGTGGTGGGTGGGCAGGCCCTGGAGAGTCAGCGAATTTATCGGATCCAGGATCTGCAACAGCTGGTGCCCAGCGTCAACGTCGCCTACATGCATGCGCGTCAATCCAGCGTGTCGATTCGCGGGCTGGGCAATAACCCGGCCAGTGACGGCCTGGAGGGCAGCGTCGGCCTGTACATCGACAACGTGTACCTCGGGCGCCCGGGCATGGCGGTGTTTGACCTGATGGACATCGAGCAGCTTGAGGTGTTGCGCGGCCCGCAAGGTACGTTGTTCGGCAAGAACACCACGGCCGGGGTCATCAATATCAGCACCCGCGCGCCAAGTTTTACCCCGGAGCGCAGCATCGAAACCTCAGTGGGCGAGGACGGTTACTTCCAGACCAAGGGCACGATTTCCGGGCCGCTCAACGATGAACTGGCCGGGCGTTTTTCCGCCTATCGCACGCGCAGCGATGGCGATATCAAGAACGAATACAACGGTCACGATCTCAATGGTGGTTCACGCCAGGGCTTTCGCGGGCAGTTGCTGTACAAGCCCAACGAGGCATTCAACCTGCGCTGGATCGGCGACTACAACGAAGAAGCTTCCAGCGCCGGCACCCGTGTGTTGTACAGCACCGGGCCGACCATCAATGGCGTCAACCAATATGAGTCCAGGGCGCGGGCGGCCGGGGCGACCCTGGTCAACGGTTCCCACCGCAAGGTCAACCTAGACAACGACCAGCGTGTCACGGTGTTCCAGGGCGGGACGTCCCTTGAGGCCAATTGGACCCTGCCCAGCGACTTCACCCTGACGTCGGTCAGTGCCTATCGCTGGTGGAATTTCACCCCGCGCAACGACGACGGCCTCAACGTGCCGGCGTCCTATAACGCTGGCGTGTCGGTGGAAGATAAGCAGTGGTCCCAGGAGTTCCGGCTGGCGTCACCGACCGGTGGCTTCTTCGATTACGTGCTCGGGGCCTACTACTTCGGCTCTGACTTGGACAATAAATCCTTCGCCTATTACGGGCCCCAGGCTGATATCTGGAACGGCACGCCGACAGGGGCCTTGAGCAATGTCACCAGCATTGGCAATGGGCATATCCGCACCGACAGTTTTGCCTTGTTCGCCCAAGGGACCTGGCACCTGACCGAACGCCTGGATTTCACTGCTGGCCTGCGCGGTACCTATGAAGAAAAAAGTGCCTGGGTCAGCCGCAACGCGCCAGAGGGTGGTGCAACGGTAGCCGGCGCGGCGGCTACCGCACGCCGTGGTCGTGCCGGTGCCTACGATTCCGGTGATCTCAGCCAGTACAGCACCAGCCCCTCCGGTTTACTGAACCTCAGCTACCGTTTCAGCGATGACCTGCTGGGCTATGCGACCTTGTCCCATGGCGAGAAGTCCGGCGGGGTCAACCTGGTGGTGGGCTCTGCACCGACCGCTGGTGCGGACTCACTGTTGATTGGTACCGAGCGTGCCAACAACGCCGAACTGGGTTTTAAAAGCACGCTGTGGGACCGCCGCCTGCAACTTAATGCCAACCTGTTCTGGACCCAGGTCAACGGATATCAGACCAACGCCTACGATGCCGGCAACCGCGTGCAGTACCTGACCAACGCCGGTTCCGTACGCTCCCGTGGGGTCGAGTTGGAAAGCACCCTGGTGCCGATCCGGGGGCTGACGCTGAATATCAATGGCTCGTTCAACGACGTGCGTTACCTGTCGTACAAAGATGCGCCATGCCCACCGGAAGTCAGCCTGCGCCCAGGCGCACCGGCCTCGTGCGACCTCAGCGGGCATCAAGTGGTAGGCGCCTCGAAGTGGATTGCCAACGCCAACGGTGAGTACAAGTGGAACCTGGACAACGGCTTCGAACCCTATGTCACCGCCAGCTATGCCTATCGCTCGAAGGCGGTGGGCACGGTCGAGGATTCGGACTATGGGCAGATTCCCGGTTATGGGCTGGTCAACCTGTCCACGGGTTTGCGTGGCGACTTCCAGCAGGGCCAGTGGGATGTGTCGTTGTGGCTGAAAAACGCCTTCGACAAAACCTACTACACCACCCTGTGGACAGGCGGCAACGGTGGCTATGAAGGGCTGCTGGGCACCCCGCGCACCCTGGGCGTGACCGGGCGCTACGACTTCTAGCCACCGATCACCTGTAGGAGCGAGCTTGCTCGCGAAGAACGCCCAGACAACACGGTTAACCTGATTCTGCGCGTTATCGTTAACGTTTTTCGCGAGCAAGCTCGCTCCTACAAAAAATCAGCAAGCCGTTTTCTAGGTGGGGACGGCGGCGCTGCGGTAAACGGTGGCTATGAAGGGCTGCTGGGCACCCCGGGCGCTACGACTTCTAGCCACCGATCCCCTGTAGGAGCGAGCTTGCTCGCGAAGAACGCCCAGACGACGCGGTTAACCTGGTTCTGCGCGTTATCGTTAACGCTTTTCGCGAGCAAGCTCGCTCCTACAAAAATCAGCAAGCCGTTTTCTAGGTGGGGACTGCGGCGGTGCGGTAGGTGGCCGGGCTGAACACCCGGGTCACCACCAGCATCGCAATCACCGTCACGGTCAGCACCACCCAGGCGCTGACAAAACTGCCGGTGAGTTCGCGCAGCCAGCCGGTCATCCATGGCGACACGGCATTGATCAAGAAGCCCACGCCTTGTACGAATGCCGCCAGTTGCCCGGCTTCGCGCGGGTCGCGGCGATGGTCCAGGGTCAGCAGCAGGCTCAGGGCAAAGCACGCCCCCAGGCCGAAGCCGACCAGCGCCACCCACAGGTGTGGGTATTGCAGCGGCGCCAACAGCAGGCCGAGGTAACCCACGGTCTGAGCCAGCAAGCTGATGGTCAGCAAGGGCCGGCGATCGATGCCGCGTTGCGCCAGCGCCGGCATCAACAGCGCGGCAATCACCTGGAAAATCGTCATGAACGCCAGCAGCGAGCCGCTGGGCAGCACGCCCCAACCCAGTTGCTGGTAGTACGCCGGCAGCCACGCCACCATGCTCATATACCCGCAGTTCACCAGGCCGAAATACAGCGCCAGTAACCAGGCGCGGCGATTGCGCAGGCCTTGGAGCGGCGCCGTCACCTGTAGGTTTTTCGCCGCGCCTAACGGTAGCCATGCCCACAGCAACAAAGCGCCGAGCGCCGGCAGCAGCCAGATGCCCAGGCCGGCCTGCCAGTGCTGGAAATGGCTGGCGACCAGCGGGCTGAGCAGCGCCGCCAAACCACCGCCACCCATCAACGAGGCCGAATACACCCCCATCGCCAGCGGCACCCGCTGGTGAAACTGACGCTTGATCATCGCCGGCACCAGCGCCTGGATCAGCGCCACGCCAGCCCCGCCCAGCAGCGCCGTGGCCAGCAATGCGGGCGCCTGTGCCAGCAGCCAGCGCGCCAGGCACGCCAGCAGAATCATCATCAAACCCAGGGCGATCCCGCGTCGTTCGCCCAACTGCGCTTCGACCCGGATGCCCACCAGCGCCACCAACCCCATGCACACCACCGGCAGGCTGGTGAGCAAGGCACTGCTCTGGAAACTCAGGCCGGTAGCCAGGCGGATTTCCCCGAGCAATGGGCTGATCGAGCTGAGAATCGGCCGCAGGTTCAGGCCCAGCACCACCAGCAGGCCCCAGCCGGCGAGGGATTTATTGAGCGTCATGCAAAGCCTTCCAGTGCGCATAAAGCGTTTGCATTGCCGCTTGTGGCAGGTGCTGTACGGGCAGTTTCTGCGCGGCCAGCGGTAGCGCCACTTGCTGGTAAATCGCCGCAGTCGACAGACCGAAAGGCGCCGCCATTTCATTGCTCGCGGCAAACACCACGCGGGACACACCACACAAGTACATTGCCCCCAGGCACATCGGGCACGGTTGGCCGCTGGCGTAGATCACGCAGCCCTCAAGGCTGGTGCCGAGGGTTTGGCTGGCCGTGCGAATGGCGAGCATCTCGGCGTGGGCGGTAGGGTCCTGGCTGAGGTGAATCTCGTTGACCGCTTCCGCCCGCACTTCACCCTCCTTGACCAGGACTGCGCCAAACGGCCGTCCGCCGCGGGCCACGTTGCCCTGCGCCAGGGCGACGGCACGTTGCAGCCAGGTTTGATCGTGCTGTGGGCTCATTGGGCACCTGCTTCTTTCAGAAGTTTGGCGATGGCAACCTGGCCACGTTTTTGCGCCTGTTGCAGCGGGCTGACGCCGTTGCGATCAGGCAGGTTCACGTCGGCGCCCGCGGCGATCAACAGGGCGACGATCTGCTGGTGCGGCGGCCCGCCGTCCGAAAGCACGATGGCCTCCATCAGGCCGGTCCAGCCCAGGCGGTTGACATGGTTGACGTCGACGCCGGCATCGATCAACAGGCGCACAGTCTGCACGTGCCCACGTTCACATGCTGGAATAAGGGCGGTGCCGCCGTAGCGATTGGTGCTCTTGAGGTCGGCGCCATGGGCCAGGGTCATGGCCAGGATTTCAGTGTGGCCGCTGGCACCGGCCAGCAGGTAAGGGCTGTCTTGCATCAGGTTCTTGCGGTTCACGTCGGCCCCGGCCTCGATCAGGACGCGGGCGATATCGACGCGATTGGCCTCGGTGGCCAGTAACAATGGAGTGCTGCCGTCGATGGCGCGGGCATCCCGATCGGCGCCCTTGGCCAGCAGTTGCTCGACCTGGGGCAACTGCCCGGCGCGTACGGCATCGAGCAGGCTTTTTTCGGCAGCCATAGTGCTACTTGCCACTATCAAACCCAGCGTCAGAACGGCCGCTTTGAAAGGAATACGCCATGCCATGAGAACCTCGTTTCAGTGCAATGAGCAGGAAGTATGGCCACCGGCTGGGGTATTCTGAAATTAAATATAACCATGCCAACCAGTGGCTAATACGATGGTGATGCCCATGTTCGATCCCGTGCTGTTGCGCAGTTTTATCGCCGTCGTCGATTGCGCGAACTTCACTCGTGCGGCCGAGCGGTTGCACCTGACTCAATCCACGGTCAGCCAGCAGATCCGCCGTCTGGAAGACAGCACCGGATGCCAGTTGCTTGACCGCGACCAGCGCCGGGTGGTGGCGACGGTCGAGGGTGAGCGCTTGCTGGCCTATGCGCGGCGCATCCTGGCGCTCAATGAAGAAGCCGCCGACGTGCTGATCAACCAGCAGAGCGATGGCGTGCTGCGCCTGGGCGTGCCTGAAGACTTCGCCGCCGAGCGCTTGATGCCGTTGCTTTCGGCGTTTGTCGTGGCCTATCCACGGGTGCGCCTGGAGGTCACCAGCGGCCTGGGGCCGGCGCTGCTGCGCCAGTATCGCGGCGGTGAGTTCGATGTGTTGCTGGTCAAGCAGATGGGCGACAGCGACGACTGCCTGGCCTCCTGGCCGGAGCCATTGTGCTGGGTCGACAGCCGCCGCATGCCAGCCCTGGGCCGCGACCCATTGCCGTTGGTGGCGTTCCCGGTGGGCGGCCTGTACCGCAATGAAATGCTCCAGCACCTGGAGGTGGGTGGCTGGCGTTGGCGCATTGGCTATTCCAGTGCGAGCCTGGCCAGTGTGTGTTCGGCGGTGGCGGCGGGGTTGGGCATCAGCCTGTTGCCGGAGCGGGTGGTGCAGGCCGGGCATGTGGTGCTCGGCGCCGACAGCGGTTTACCCGCAGTACAGGGCGTGCGGCTGGCGCTGTATGGGCGCAATGGGATGGGGGCGGCGGGGCAGAGCCTGCAGCGTCAATTGTGGGATTTATGCGAGGCCAACCCGCGCTGAGGCCATGCCCTTGAGGAATATTTTGCATGCCTGCAAAGCATCATGATTTTGCCTCTCGCCGCCAGGCCACGTGGGGCGTGGCTTTAGCGGATCCGATGATTTTTCATATTCCCGTTTGGTCTATGTATAACTTTAAAGATTACTTTAAGAGATAAGCGTCTGCCCCCGATGATTCAGCTCTCGACGGTTGCCCCGCAGGCCCGTCGGTTTTTTCGCTGAAGAAAGCAGGGAGTTAATCAATGGGCAATGTCCAGACCGCCGCCAGTGCACATGAGGCGCAGTGGCGCCAGGCACCGAGTGGTGAGTTGGTCGACCTTGGCCGGCCGCACCGCGCGCCCTTGGGGCAGTTGCGTTTGCAGAAAACCCCCAAGGGGATCTTGAGCCGGCGTGAAGGCATTTTGTTGGGCCTGCTGGCGCTGGCGCTGCATGGCGCGGTGATCTATTGGGTCAGCCAGAAACCGCTGCCGGTGCTGCCGATTGTGCCGCCGGAAATTCCACCGATGACCATCGAGTTTTCCCAGCCGGCGCCGCCGGTGGTGGAGCCGCCACCGCCTGTACCGCCGCCTGCGGTCGTGGAACCACCGCCACCTGTGGTGGATGAGTTGGCGGCCAAGCCGGCGCCACCCAAGCCGATTCCAAAGCCCAAGCCCAAACCGGTGCCCAAGCCCGAACCCAAGCCGGTCGAACAGCCACCTGCGCCGCCTGTGCCTGCACCGCCCGCACCCAAGCCGGCACCCCCTGCGCTCGCGCCGGTAACCCCAGCTTCGGCCAACGCCGCGTACCTGAAGAACCCGGCGCCCGAGTATCCCTCACTGGCCCAGCGCCGTGGTTGGGAAGGCACGGTGTTGCTGCGGGTGCATGTATTGGCCAGCGGCAAGCCCGGTGAAATCCAGGTGCACAAGAGCAGCGGTCGCCAGCAACTCGACGACGCCGCACTGACCGCCGTGAAGCGCTGGAGCTTCGTCCCGGCCAAGCAGGGCGACGTGGCGCAAGACGGCTGGGTCAGCGTGCCCATCGATTTCAAGATTCATTGAGCCTGTGCTCGACACTTTATCGCTTACACCGAGGACCACATCATGACGTTACTGGCATCTCCACTTGAATCCATCGAAAGCGCGGTGATCTGGCTGCTGGTGGTTTTTTCCGTCGCCACCTGGGGCCTGGCCCTGCTCAAGGGCGTGCAGTTCGGCCGCCTCAAGGCTCAGGATCGCAAGTTCCACAAACAGTTCTGGGCGGCGTCGAGCCTGGATTCGGCCGCCGAGCTGAGCGAAACCCACCCCGGCGCTGCCGCTCGTGTGGCCCAGGCCGGTTACGCCGCGATCCAGGTGGGCGATGCACCGCACGCCGCAGACTTGAGCCAGGCGATCAACCATCAGGACCGCCTGGAACGTGCCCTGCGCCAGCAGATCGTGCGTGAACGGCGCTCCCTGGAAACCGGCCTGGCGGTGGTCGCGAGCATCGGCAGTACTTCGCCGTTTATTGGTCTGTTCGGCACGGTGTGGGGGATCATGGAAGCGTTGAAAGGCATCAGCGCCGCCGGCTCCGCCAGCCTCGAAACCGTGGCCGGTCCGATTGGCGCGGCGTTGGTCGCGACTGGTGTGGGGATCGCCGTCGCCGTGCCGGCAGTGCTGGTCTACAACTACTTCCTGCGTCGCCTGAAGCTGACCGCTGCCGACCTGGATGACTTCGCCCATGACTTCTACAGCCTGGCGCAGAAAAATGCGTTCCGCGTGCTGGTCCACCCGGCGCTGCACAAAAACACCGCCCAGGGCAGCGCGCAAAAAGTGAAGGAGGCGTCCTGATATGGCCTTCTCCACCCAAGACAGCGACGAGGTACTGAGTGAGATCAACGTCACGCCCCTGGTGGATGTGATGCTGGTACTGCTGGTGGTGTTTATCGTCACCGCCCCACTGCTGACCAATGCGATCCCGATCAACCTGCCCAAGACCGAAGCCGTGGCCCCGGTGGAGCAGAAAGACCCGCTGGTGGTGAGCATCGACGGCGCCGGCAAAGTGTTTATCAACAAGGATGAAATCCAGCCGGACCTGCTGGAATTCAACCTGCAGGCCGCCAAGGCGAAGGACCCGCAGGTGCGGGTACAGCTGCAGGCTGACGATGGCGTGAACTATGGCGAAGTGGCTCGGGCCATGGCGTCGATTGAGCGAGCGGGGATTACCAAGCTGTCGGTGATTACTGCGCGTTAGTGTCAAAAGCCTCGACAATTTTTTGGCCGTCTCCTTGGCAGGGTGCGGCCTTTTTTTTGCCTGGGATTTAAGTTACGGCACAAAAAATTATGGGAGTGAGCTCATGTGGGAGCGGGCTTGCTCGCGAAGACGTCGGCCCAGCAAGCATTGATGTTGCCTGACCCACTGCTTTCGCGAGCAAGCCCGCCCCCACATTATTTGATCGATGTGGCTGTGTTTTTGGTTATTAATAAATAGCTTCTTATTCCTTAACGAATATATGCCCCATCCCTATACTGGTCAGCAACGTTAAACGCTGCAGGAGGGCACACCCATGCACAGCGAGTTGATCCGTTACCTGATCGTGCCGGGCTGGCAAGGATCGCCAGAAGATCATTGGCAAACCCATTGGCAGAACAGCCTGCCCAACAGCGCTCGCGTGGAGCAGGCCGACTGGCTGACCCCACGCCGCGAAGATTGGGTGGCGGCCTTGGCCGAAGCCATTGCGGCCGACAGCACTCCGGTGATCCTTATCGCCCATAGCCTGGGTTGCATCACCGTGGCGCACTGGGCGGCCAGCGCGCCGTTGCAGTTCCTGCGCCAGGTGCGTGGTGCCTTGCTGGTGGCCCCGGCGGATGTCGAGCGCCCCGCATGTGCGCCGGCATTGCGCAACTTTGCACCGATTCCCCGTGACCTGTTGCCGTTTCCCAGCCAGGTCGTCAGCTCCGACAACGACAGTGCAGTCAGCGCCCCTCGGGCCCTGGAACTGGCGCGTCACTGGGGGGCGGAAGCCGGGATTCTCGCAGGCGCCGGGCATATCAACGTGAAGTCCGGCCACCAGCGCTGGGAGCAGGGTTTCGCCTACCTCTATCGTCTGCAAAACCGTCTGGAGCATCACTCCCGGCGCCGCGCCTAATATCTTTTCAACGCCCCGTCCCTATGAGTGGAATTGGGGCGGGAGCCTGCCATGAGCCTGCATGAAACCTTTGGCCAGCCACTGCTGACCTTCCCCGACGCTGAAAAAAGCCCCCTGAGCATTCGCGCCAAGGCGCTGGTGTTTGTCGACCCCCGTTCAAGGCAACTGCGCGAAGACCTCGAAAGCCTGGCCCCGCGTGCCTTGCCGGTGTTGATTCGTGGCGAAACCGGTAGCGGCAAGGAATTGCTGGCGCGCCATATCCATCGCGGCAGTGACCGCAGCGGCCTGTTTGTTTCGGTCAACTGCGGCGCGATCAGCCCTACCTACGCCGATGCCGAATTGTTTGGCTATGCCGCCGGCAGCCACAACGGCGCCGCCAGCAGCCGGGCTGGCTGGTTCGGCTCGGCCAACGGCGGCACCTTGTACCTCGATGAGATCGGCGACTTGCCGTTGCCGATCCAGATCAAGCTGCTCGCCGCCCTGGAAAACCACGAAGTCACCCGCGTCGGCGCCCATCAACCGAGCCCGGTGGATGTGCGTCTGGTTGCCGCCACCAGCATCGACCTGGCCCAGGCCGTGGCGGTCGGAAAATTCCATGAGCGCCTGTTCCATTACCTCAGCGAAGGCCAACTGGAACTGCCGGCGCTGCGCGAGCGGGTGGGTGACATCCTGTCGTTGGCCGAGTACTTCCTGGGCATCTACAGCCAGCGCCTGGACTTGCCGGTGCCGTTGATCAGCGAGGCCGCGCAGCAGGTGCTGGAGCAGCACAGCTGGCCGGGCAATACCCGGGAACTGGAGAACGTGATCCACTTTGCGCTGCTGGTCAGCAGTGGCGATGAGATCTTGCCGGAGCATTTGAACCTGCCGGTGGCCTCGGTGGTACAGATTGAGCAGCAGGTGCGCCAGATCCTGAGCAGCGGCAACGAAGTCGAGCGCATAGCGTTGACGCGTCTGTTTCAAGGCTTAGGCTCTGTATGAACGAAATGGAATATCAACGTGAATAAAAGGTATTGTTCGGGAATAAAAAATATCGGTATTGTCACTTTCACGCCGCGATAGCACATCGCTGGCACTCCCCTATAAGAAGTGGCCGTCACCGACGTCCCGGATTTTCGATTAAGGACACTGCATGAAAAAGGTTCTGTTGTTCACCGCACTGGCGGCTGCCCTGACTGCCGGTATCGCTCAAGCTAACGAAAAACTGGTGATCGCGGCCACGCCGGTGCCGCACGCCGAGATCCTTGAGCTGATCAAGCCGACCCTGGCCAAAGAAGGCGTGGACCTGGAAATCAAGGTCTTCACCGACTACGTGCAGCCGAACGTGCAAGTGGCCGAGAAGCGCCTGGACGCCAACTACTTCCAGACCCTGCCGTACCTGCAGAACTTCAACAAGGGTAAAGGCACCAACCTGGTCACCGTGGTTGGCGTGCACGTTGAACCGTTCGGCGGCTACTCGAAAAAGATCAAGAAAATCGAAGACCTGAAAGATGGCGCCACTGTTGCCATTCCCAACGAAGGCTCCAATAGCGGTCGTGCCCTGTTGCTGCTGCAGAAGGCCGGTGTGATTACCCTCAAAGACCCGACCAATGCCCTGTCCACGCCAAAAGACATCGCCAGCAACCCGAAGAACCTGAAGTTCAAGGAACTGGAGTCGGCCCTGCTGCCGCGCGTCCTGGACCAGGTTGACCTGGACATGATCAACACCAACTACGCCCTGGAAGCCGGCCTGAACCCGGCCAAGGATGCGCTGATCATTGAATCGTCCGATTCGCCGTACGTGAACTTCCTGGTAGCCCGTCCAGACAACAAGGACAGTGCCGCCATCCAGAAACTGTCCAAGGCCCTGACCAGCCCTGAAGTCAAAGCCTTCATCGAGCAGAAGTACAAAGGCGCGGTGGTGCCGGCGTTCTGATTGAGCAAACCCCCTTCAAGGTTTGAACGCTGAACATCATGTGGGAGCGGGCTTGCTCGCGAATGCGGTGGTGCAGTCACTATCTCTGTTGACTGAGCCACCGCTTTCGCGAGCAAGCCCGCTCCCACATGGGTGGGTGTTATGCCTGCAAATCCCGGCTGTTGATCGCCCGGCGCAACGCCACCAACCACTTCACCAATTCCTGCGGATCAATCGGTTTCGCCTCGCTCATCTGTCATTCCCTCGCTGGTTAAATGGCCCTCAGTCTGGCCATGCGCTGTCCATCCCTGTCGTTCAGCGCTGAAAAATAGACCCTTCCTACACGCCCCAGAACCATAGCTGTCATCTGCCAACCCGGCGAACCCACAGGTTAGTTTTTTGGGTGATATCAATATGCTATTTCGGTATTTAAATTTTATTTTTTATACCTTTAAAGTCAGCGCTTCGCGACGTTACCCACGTCGAACCGGACTGCGTTTACGCCGCATTACCCCTGTGGCGCCCAGGACTAGAAATGACCTTCGATTACGCCTTTATCCTCAGCACCCTGCCGGCGTTTCTCAAGGCCGTGGGGGTGACCTTGCAAGTGGGTTTGATCGCCATTGCCACCTCGCTGCTGGTGGCGCTGATCAACTCGGCCTTGCTGGTGTTTCGCACCCCGTACCTGTCGCGCCTGGTGGCGCTGTACGTGGAGTTGGCGCGTAACACGCCGCTGCTGATCCAGCTGTTCTTCGTGTACTTCGCCCTGCCGGCCCTGGGCTTCAATATCTCCGGGTTCTGGGCGGCGATCATCACCATGACCTTCCTCGGCGGTGCCTACCTCACTGAAGTGCTGCGTGCCGGGGTGGAAGCGGTGCCGCTGGCGCAGATCGAGTCGGGCAAGTCCATCGGTCTGTCCGACTGGCAACTGCTGCGCCATGTGATCCTGCCCCAGGCCGGGATCCTCAGCCTGCCGGCGCTGTTTGCCAATTTCATTTTCCTGCTCAAGGAGACCACGGTGGTCTCGGCAGTGGCAGTGCCGGAGATTCTCTACACCACCAAAAGCTACATCGCCCTCTACTACAAGACTTACGACATGCTCGCCGTGCTCACGCTGATTTGCGTGCTGTTGTTCTTGCCGCTGTCGCTGTTGCTCAGCCGCCTGGAAAGGAGGCTCCAGCATGGCCAGTTCGGGTCTTGAGTTGTTGTGGGTGTCGTTGCCGCAACTGGGCAAGGGGGCCGCGCAAACCCTGTCGATTTCCTTTTTGAGCATCGCCTTCAGCACGGTTGGCGGGGTGTTGTATGGGGTGCTGCGCACCTTGAATGTGCGCGCGATCAACCTGCTGCTGCGTATTTACCTGGAGTTGTTCCGCGCGATTCCGGTGCTGGTGTGGCTGTATCTGCTGTTCTTTGGCCTGCCGATTTTCACCGGCCTGAGCATCCCCAGTTTCTGGTGCGCGGTGCTGGTGCTGTCGTTGTGGGGCGCCAGTGAAGTGGGTGAAGTGGTGCGTGGCGCCTTGCATTCGCTGCCGCGCGGGCAGCGGGAGGCGGGCCTGTCGATTGGCTTGTCGGCGCCGCAGCTCTACGGCTACGTGCTGTTGCCCCAGGCGCTCAAGCGCATGACGCCGCCGACCATCAACGTCTACACGCGGATCATCAAGACCAGTTCCCTGGCAGTGCTGATCGGCGTGGTGGACGTGATCAAGGTCGGCCAGCAAATCATCGAGCGCACCTATGAGTCGGTGTTGATCTACGGCGCGCTGTTCCTGTTTTTCTTCTTTATCTGCTACCCGTTGTCAGCCGCCTCCAAGGTGCTGGAACGGCGCTGGGCCCAAGCATGAGCGCATTGATCGAGTTCCAGGGTTTCAACAAGTTCTTTGGCGAACAGCAGGTGCTCAACGGCATCGACCTGAGCGTGCAAAGCGGTGAAGTGGTGGTAATCCTCGGCCCCAGCGGCTGCGGTAAAAGCACCTTGCTGCGCTGCCTCAATGGCCTGGAAGTGGCCCACAGCGGCAGCCTGCGGTTTGCCGGCAAAGAGCTACTGGATAAACACACCGACTGGCGCCAGGTGCGCCAGGATGTGGGCATGGTGTTCCAGAGTTATCACCTGTTTCCCCATATGAGCGTGCTCGACAACATCCTGCTGGGCCCGCTGAAAGTGCAAAAACGCGAACCCCGCGAAGCCCGTGAGCAGGCGGAAAAACTGCTGGAGCGGGTAGGGCTCGCCGACAAGCGCGATGCGTTCCCGCGTCAGTTGTCTGGTGGTCAGCAGCAACGCATCGCCATCGTCCGCTCGTTGTGCATGAACCCCCAGGTCATGCTGTTTGATGAAGTCACCGCCGCCCTTGACCCGGAAATGGTCAAGGAAGTGCTGGAGGTGATCCAGGACCTGGCGCGCGATGGCATGACCCTGCTGATCGTCACCCATGAGATGGCCTTCGCCCGCGCCGTCGCCGACCGCGTGGTGTTTATGGAGGCCGGCCGCATCCTCGAACACAACACCCCCGAGGCATTCTTTACGAACCCGCAGACCGCACGCGCGCAGCAGTTCCTGGAGAAGTTCTCCTTTGTTTCAACACTGCCCAAGAAAATCAAGGAACTGGAGCTGTCATGAAAACTGCCAAGTTGTTACTGCCGCTGCTCGGCCTCGCCTTACTGGCCGGCTGCAACAAAACTGAAGAACCGGCCAAACCCGCCGCTGCCGAGCCGGCGGCGGTGAGCTATATCGACAAGATCAAGGCCCGCGACAAGCTGATCGTCGGCGTGTTCACCGATAAACCGCCGTTTGGCTTTGTCGATGAAGCCGGGCGCTATGTGGGCTTTGATACCGATATCGGCCGCCAGTTTGCCAAGGACCTGCTGGGCGACGAAAACAAGGTCGAGTTCGTGGCCGTGGAGCCGGCCAGCCGCATCCCGTTCCTGCAGAGCGACAAGGTCGACCTGATCCTCGCCAACATGACCGTGACCCCGGAGCGCAAGGAAGCGGTGGAGTTCACCAACCCCAACCTGAAAGTCGCGGTCCAGGCTCTGGTGCCTAACGACAGCACGGTGAAAAGCCTCGACGACCTGGCGACCCGCACCACCATCGTCACCACCGGCACCACCGCCGATATCTGGCTGACCAAGAACCACCCGGACTGGAAACTGCTCAAGTTCGAAAAAAACTCCGAGTCGTTGCAAGCGCTGTCGGCCGGGCGTGGCGATGCCTATGCCCAGGACAACCTGGTGCTGTTCAGCTGGGCCAAGCAGAACCCGGGCTACCGCGTGCTGGAAGAAAAACTGGGCGATGAAGCGCCGATTGCGCCGGCGGTGAAGAAGGGCAATATCGAACTGCGCGACTGGGTGAATGCCGAGTTGGCGAAGTTGGGTGAAGAGAAGTTCTTGCTCAAGCTGTATGACCAGTACGTGCGTAAAGAACTGAGCGATGACACCAAGCCTGAGAGTGTGATTGTTGAAGGCGGTAAGTGGCAGGGTTGAATCTGCGCTGAATGATCCACCGCTATCGCAGGCAAGCCAGCTTCCACAGGAGAATGCATTCCAAATGTGGGAGCGGGCTTGCCCGCGATGGCGGCAGTACAGGCGCCGCCTACTGAGGCCAATGCCAAGCCGGCTCATCCAGCACCCGCTGCCCCACAATCTGCGTCTGCCCCAGCACCTTCTCCAACACAATCGAATTGCACCCCTCATCCTGCTGCAACGCTGCGATCAAGCGGCTGGCATGGGACACCACCCACACCTGGCAGTGCTTGGATGCCTGGATAATCAGGCGCGCCAAGGCCGGCAGTAGATCCGGGTGCAGGCTGGTTTCCGGCTCGTTGAGCACCATCATCGTTGGCGGGCGCGGCGTCAGCAGCGCGGCGATCAGCAGCAGGTAGCGCAAGGTGCCGTCCGATAGCTCCGCCGCCGACAGTGGCCGCAGCAGTCCTTCCTGATAGAACTCAATGGCAAAACGTCCGCCGCGCAATGGCTCGATATGCAAACGCGCGCCGGGAAACGCATCGCTCACCGCCTGTTGCAAGGCTTCGGGATCGCCGATTTCGCGGATGGTCTGTAGCGCCGCCGCCAGGTCACGGCCGTCGTGATGCAGGACCGGTGTGTGCGTGCCCAACTGCGGCTGGCGCACGGGTGCATCGGCGTCGCTGCGAAAGTGATCATAAAAGCGCCAGCCGCGAATGCTTTCGCGCAGCATCAGCACCTCCGGCGAGCCGCGCAGGCTGCCGACTTGATCAAACAGGCTGTGGTAGTTGGGCGTGTGCTGGGCCAGTACATCCCAGGCGCGGCCGGCACGGGCACGGACCATCGGCCCGGAGCGCTGCACCAACAGACTGGCCGGGCGATAGACATGGCCGGCCCAGATGCATTCTTTCTTGATCTCGGGGTCCAGGGAAAAATATGACGCGCTGGGTTCTGGCAAGCCCAGGGAGATCGCGTAGCTGAAATCCTCCCCGGCAAACCCCAGGCGCAGGCGCTTGGCGCCACTGCGTACGCTCAGTTGCACGGCGACTTCGCCATTGAGCATGCGTCGGCTGATATTTTCTGGGCCGGCCCAGAAGGTTGAATCCAGTCCACCTTCGCGGGCCAGGGCATTGATCACACCGCCCTGGGCGGTTTCCGCCAACAGGCGCAAGGCGCGGTACAGGTTGGATTTGCCGCTGCCATTGGGGCCGGTGATCAGGTTCAGCCGATCCAGCGGTACCACCAATTTATTGATCGAGCGGTAATTGGCCACCGCTAAGGTTTTCAGCATCAAGGGCGTTCCCGGCCTGTGTAGACCGCCATCTTACCCTGTAGGAGCCGGCTTGCCGGCGATCAACCGACGCCATGTAATTCACATAGGCGAAGGCGGAACCCTGAACTAAGCTCACAGTCGCATACACACTGGCACGTCGGTATCACGCAAAAGGAGTCTGCATGGGCGGTCCCACTTCAACCGTTATTTGTGGCGTTGCCCTGCTGGCATTGCTGAGCGGCTGTGGCCAGGAAAAACCTGAAGCCAAGGCCCATTCCAGGGTGTTTGTGCAAACCGTGCAGCCCACCGAATTTGCGGCGGCGGTGACCCTCACCGGGGATATCCAGGCGCGGGTGCAGACCGATTTGTCATTTCGCGTCGGTGGCAAGATTATCCAGCGCATGGTCGATGTCGGCGACCGCGTGACGGCCCGGCAAGTGCTGGCCAGGCTCGATCCCAAGGATTTGCAGACCAATGTCGATTCCGCCCAGGCCCAGGTGGTGGCGGAACAGGCGCGGGTCAAACAGACTGCGGCGGCTTTTGTGCGCCAGGAAAAACTCCTGCCCAAGGGCTACACCAGCCGCAGCGAATACGACGCTGCCCAGGCCGCGCTGCGTAGCAGTCAAAGTGCCCTGGCCGCCGCGCAGGCTCAACTGGCCAATGCCCGCGAACAACTGGGCTACACCGCATTGATCGCCGAGGCACCGGGGGTGATTACCGCGCGCCAGGCCGAAGTCGGCCAGGTGGTGCAGGCCACCGTGCCGATTTTCAGCCTGGCCCGTGACGGCGAGCGCGACGCGGTGTTCAACGTCTACGAATCACTGCTGGCGGAGCCACCGCCGGATGCGCCGATCACCGTCAACCTGTTGGATAACCCGAGCATCAAGGCCGTGGGCCGGGTGCGTGAAGTGACCCCGGCCGTTGCGGCCAACAGCGGCACGGTGCAGGTGAAGATCGCCCTGGATGCCTTGCCCAAGGGCATGCAACTGGGCTCGGTGGTCAGCGCCACCGCCAACGGGCAAGCCAAGGCCAGCATCGAACTGCCTTGGGCGGCACTGACCAAGGATCTCAGCGAGCCCGCCGTTTGGTTGGTGGATGGTGACGGCAAGGCGCAACTGCACAAGGTCACTGTCGCGCGCTACCTGACCGGCAAGGTGATCATCAGCGATGGCCTCAGGGGCGGCGAAAAAGTCGTGGTGGCCGGTGGGCAATTGCTGCACCCAGGCATGTTGGTGGAGATCGCCCAGGCGCCGGATCAGGCCCAGGCCAAGGGGGTGCAGCCATGAAGCGCCTGACGTTGGTCCTTGCCGGCAGCCTGTTGCTGATCGCCTGCTCCAAGGAAGAACCGGCGCCGGAGCCTGTGCGCCCGGTGCTTTGGGTCGAGGTGAAAGCCGAAGACCAGGCCCACCTCGGGCGCTTTGCCGGCAGTATCCAGGCGCGCTATGAAAGCAACCTGGGCTTCCGGGTGCCAGGGCGCATTGCGCGGCGCGCGGTCGATGTGGGCGCCGAAGTCGAAAAAGGCGCCTTGTTGGCAGTGCTCGACCCCACTGACCAGCAGAACCAGTTGCGCGCCGCCCAGGGCGACCTGGCGCGAATCCAGGCGCAATTTATCAATGCCCAGGCCAATGCGCGCCGCCAGCAGGAGTTGTTCAACCGTGGTGTTGGCGCCCAGGCACAACTGGACGTTGCCCAGACCGACCTGAAAACCACCCAGGCCTCCCTCGATCAGGCCAAGGCGTCGGTGGACCAGGCCAGGGATCAGCTCAACTACGCCGAGTTACGCACCGACCACGGCGGCATCGTCACGGCCTGGAATGCCGAAGCCGGCCAAGTGGTGAGTGCCGGCCAACAAGTGGTGACGCTGGCCCGCCCGGATATCAAGGAGGCGGTGATCGACCTGCCCGCCGGCCTCGCCGAACGCCTGCCGGTCGACGTAGTGTTTGTGGTGGCCAGCCAGTTGGATCCCGGCATCAACACCACCGCCACCGTGCGCGAGATCGAGCCCCAGGCGCAAAGCGCAACCCGTACCCGTCGTGCGCGCCTGACCCTGGCCCAGACGCCCGCGGCGTTCCGCTTGGGCACGGCGATCAGCGTGACCCTGAGCTCGGCCATCGCCCCGCGCATCGAACTGCCCGCCAGCGCGGTGCAGGATGTCGAGGGCAAGACCCGCATCTGGGTCATCGATACACAACAACAGAGCGTGCAGCCCCGTGAGGTGACCCTGGTCAGTCGCGATGCCAGCCATGTGGTGCTCAACGGCGGGGTGCAGCCTGGCGAGCGCGTGGTCAGCGCCGGCGTCAACAGCCTCAAGCCCGGACAAAAAGTCAAAACCGACGAGGACAGCCCGCGATGAAAGGGAGCTTCAACTTATCCGACTGGGCACTCAAGCATCAGTCCTTCGTCTGGTACCTGATGTTCGTCGCGCTGCTGATGGGCGTGTTTTCCTACATGAATCTGGGGCGTGAAGAAGATCCGTCCTTCACCATCAAGACCATGGTGATCCAGACCCGCTGGCCGGGCGCGACCCAGGAAGAAACCCTCAAGCAGGTCACCGACCGCATCGAGAAAAAGCTCGAAGAGCTGGACTCGCTGGACTATGTGAAAAGCTACACCCGGCCCGGTGAATCCACGGTCTTCGTGTTCCTCAAGGACACCACCAGCGCCAAGGCGATCCCCGAGATCTGGTACCAGGTGCGCAAGAAGATCGACGACATCCGTGGCGCCTTCCCCCAGGGCTTGCAGGGGCCGTCGTTCAACGACGAGTTCGGCGATGTGTTTGGCTCGGTCTACGCCTTTACCGCCGATGGCATGTCGATGCGCCAGTTGCGCGATTACGTCGAGCAGGTACGCGCCGAGATCCGTGCGGTGCCGGGGTTGGGCAAGGTCGAGATGATCGGCCAGCAGGACGAAGTGATTTACCTGAATTTCTCCACACGCAAACTGGCCGCCCTGGGGATTGACCAGCGCCAAGTGGTGCAGAGCCTGCAATCGCAGAACGCGGTGACCCCGGCGGGGGTGATCGAGGCCGGGCCGGAGCGGATTTCGGTGCGCACCTCCGGGCAATTCGCCTCGGAAAAGGATCTGGCCGACGTCAATCTGCGGCTCAATGATCGTTTCTATCGGTTGGCGGATATCGCTGATATCAGCCGGGGTTATGTCGACCCGGCGCGGCCGATGTTCCGTTTCAACGGCCAGCAAGCCATTGGCCTGGCCATCGCCATGCAGAAGGGCGGCAACATCCAGGAATTCGGCAAGGCGCTGCACCAGCGCATGGATGAGCTGACGGCCGATCTGCCGGTGGGCATTGGCGTACACAAGGTGTCGGACCAGGCAGAGGTGGTGGAAGAAGCGGTCGGCGGCTTCACCAGTGCGCTGTTCGAGGCGGTGATCATCGTGCTGGTCGTGAGTTTTATCAGCCTCGGCCTGCGCGCCGGGTTGGTGGTGGCGTGCTCGATCCCGCTGGTACTGGCGCTGGTATTTGTATTTATGGAGTACAGCGGCATCACCATGCAGCGCGTGTCGCTGGGCGCGTTGATCATCGCCCTGGGCTTGCTGGTGGATGACGCGATGATCACCGTGGAAATGATGATCACGCGCCTGGAAAAAGGCGAAACCCTGGAGCAGGCCGCGACCTACGCCTACACCTCCACCGCGTTCCCGATGCTTACCGGCACCCTGGTGACCGTGGCCGGCTTTGTGCCGATTGGCCTCAACGCCAGCTCGGCCGGCGAATACACCTTTACCCTGTTTGCGGTGATTGCCGTGGCGATGCTGGTGTCGTGGGTGGTGGCCGTGTTGTTTGCGCCGGTGATTGGCGTGCATATCCTCAGCAGCCAGGTCAAACCGCACAATGAAGAGCCGGGGCGCATTGGCCGGGCATTCAATGGCGGCATGCTGTGGGCCATGCGCAATCGCTGGTGGGCGATCGGCCTGACGGTGCTGCTGTTCGTGGCGTCGGTGTTTTCCATGCAGTTTGTGCAGAACCAGTTTTTCCCGTCGTCGGATCGCCCGGAAATCCTCGTTGACCTCAACCTGCCGCAAAACGCCTCGATCAACGAAACCCGCAAGGCCGTGGACCGGCTTGAAGCGATCATCAAGGACGACCCGGATATCGCGCGCTGGAGCACTTACATCGGCCAGGGCGCGATCCGTTTCTACCTGCCCCTGGACCAGCAGTTGGAGAACCCGTATTACGCGCAACTGGTGATTGTCAGCAAGGGCCTGGAAGAGCGCGGTGCGTTGATCGAGCGCCTGCAAAAACGCCTGCGTGATGACTTCGTGGGCGTCGGCAGTTTTGTCCAACCCCTGGAAATGGGCCCGCCGGTCGGGCGCCCGATCCAGTACCGGGTATCGGGCAAGGACATCGACCAGGTGCGCAAACACGCCATCGAACTGGCGACGCTGCTGGACAAAAACACGCACCTGGGCGAGATCATCTACGACTGGAATGAGCCGGGCAAAGTGCTGCGGGTCGATATCGCCCAGGACAAGGCGCGCCAGCTCGGGCTGTCGTCCGAAGACGTGGCGCAACTGATGAACAGCGTGGTCAGCGGCTCGGCTGTGACCCAGGTGCACGATGATATCTACCTGATCAACGTGGTTGGCCGTGCCGAAGACGCTGAGCGCGGTACGCCGGAAACCTTGCAGAACCTGCAGATTGTCACGCCGAGTGGCACGTCGATCCCGTTGCTGGCCTTTGCCACCGTGCGCTACGAGTTGGAGCAGCCGCTGGTATGGCGCCGCGATCGCAAGCCGACCATCACCATCAAGGCCGCCGTGCGCGACGAGATGCAGCCGACCGATTTGGTCAAGCAGCTTGAGCCTGAGATCGAGAAGTTCAGCGCCGGTTTGCCGGTGGGCTACAAGGTCGCTACCGGCGGCACCGTGGAGGAAAGCGGCAAGGCCCAGGGCCCGATTGCCAGCGTGGTGCCGTTGATGCTGTTTTTGATGGCGACCTTCCTGATGATCCAGTTGCACAGTGTGCAGAAGATGTTCCTGGTCGCCAGCGTCGCCCCGCTGGGGCTGATCGGCGTGGTCCTGGCGCTGATTCCCACGGGTACGCCCATGGGCTTTGTGGCGATCCTGGGGATCCTGGCGCTGATCGGCATCATCATCCGCAACTCGGTGATCCTGGTGACGCAGATCGATGCCTACGAGTCGGAGGGCTACACACCGTGGGATGCCGTGGTGCAGGCCACCGAGCATCGGCGCCGGCCGATCCTGCTGACGGCGGCGGCGGCCAGCCTGGGCATGATCCCCATCGCCCGGGAAGTGTTCTGGGGCCCGATGGCCTACGCGATGATCGGCGGCATCATCATCGCCACCTTGCTGACGTTGCTGTTTTTGCCGGCGCTGTATGTGGCCTGGTACAAAATCCGCGAGCCCTCGTAGGAACCGGTAAGACGGGTCCTACAGTGCGGTGGGGGCTGTGGGAAACGTCTCAAAGTCTTAATGGGTCGCTTTTCGGGTAACCAATTGTTTTACCCTCCAGGCTTTCACTTGTGTGAAGGTCTTTGCCATGTCTCGTTGTCTGCGCCATACCTTGATGGTTTGCATGCTGTTGCTCTCGCCCCTGGCGATTGCCGGTACCGTGCTGGAAAACGCCCTATGGCGCATTGAGCTCGACCCGGCGACCCTGGCCGTGCGCGTCACCCCTGCTGGCAGCGAGCCGGTGCAGGCCTCCAGTGGCGTTGCGGCCCATGGGGTCAGCCAGTTGCAACAGTCCAGCCGACAGGCCGATTGGCAATGGGATAACGGGGCCTATCGCCTGAGTGCCACCCTGGACCAGCGCGACCTGATCCTCACCGTCACCGCCCGCGAGGCGGCTGAGCTGGAAATCCTCCGACAACCGGCCAGCGCCATGGGCAAGGGCTTGATCTGGCCGCTCGCCGAAGGGCATTACATCCCCGCCGGCAATCGCCTGTGGCAAGACTTCCTGCTTGAATATGGCGATGTGAACAGCACTCAGGACCTCAGCCTGCCGTTATGGGGCGTCGACCATGGCACGTTTACCCTCAACTGGCTGCTGACCAACCCGTACAACAATCGCTTGCAGTGGCAGGCCGAGGGGCAGCGCCTGGGGTTGTCGGTGCGCCATGAGTTCACCGCACTGGACCCGGCCGCGCCCATGACCCTGCGCCTGAACCTGGGCGAGGCCGACTTGCTGGCCGGTGCCAAGCGCTATCGCCAGTGGCTGGTGGAGCAGGGGCTGTACGAGCCGCTGGCAGAAAAACTGCAACGCCTGCCTGCCGGCGAAAAACTGTTGGGCGCGAGCCATGTGTACCTGTGGGGCAATGACCTGCTTGGCCTTGGCGATGTACGCGACTGGGTGCAGTTACGCGCATTGTTGCGCGCACCGGATGGGTTGGGCGCGCAACTCAATGGCCTGCTGGATGCTGAGGCGGCGCAGGTGGTGCAAGCCGCCCAGCCGTTTCTGGATCGCTACCAGCAAGCCGTGCTGCTGCGAGGACTCAATGCGGCGCTTAACAAAAAGGCGCGCCAGGGCTGGCAAGCCAGGACCGAGCCCGACATGCACGCGCTTGCCGAAGGCTATGGCACTGTCCGCCGGCAACTGGCGCTGGCGTTCGCCGGCGCCTTGAGTGTCACCCCCGAAACCTGGGGTAGCACGTTGTCCGCTGCGACGATAAAAACCCTACGGGACAGCGGCCTGCAACGCCTGCTGCTGACCCTGGGCGAAGGCTGGGAGGGCGGGCTCTGGCACCCGGAGGTGGTGCGCAAGGGGGTCGAGGCCGGGTACTTGATGGCGCCTTACGACTCCTACGAGACCGCACTGGCAGATACGGAAAACCCTGACTGGACCACCGCGCACCTGGGCAGCCGTGCCTACCGTGACTGCGCGATCATGCTGAAGAATGGCCAGCTCAAGACCGGCTTCCAGAAGTCCGGGCACTACACCGACCCACGTTGCGTGCGCCCGCTGCTGCAAGCACGGGTGGCGGCGGTGCAGGCCAAGGCCGGGTTCAATGCCTGGTTTCTCGATGCCTACGCCACCGGCATGCTGTTTGACAGCTATCGCTCAGTACTGGGCATGACCCAGGCGCAGAACGCCGAGGGGAATGTCGACGCGGCGCGCTGGATCGCCAACCACCTCCAGTTGCCGGTGGGTTCCGAAGACGGCAACGCCACCACCGCCCGAGGCGTGCTGTTCGCCCATGGCATGCAGACGCCGGTCATGGGCTGGGGCGACCGCGAGATGACCCAGGATAAACAATCGCCTTACTACGTGGGGGCCTGGTACCCACCGGAACAGCCAGCGGTATTCTTCAAGCGCGTGCCACTCAAAGAGCCGCTGCGCACTGTGTACTTTGCCCCGGCGATGCGCCTGCCGCTGTATCAGGCGGTGTTCCATGGCTCGGTCATCACCACCCATCACTGGCTGTTCGATAGCCTGAAGCTGAGCAATGTGCAGGCGGAGAACGAACTGACCCAACTGCTTTACAACGTACCGCCGCTCTATCACTTGAGCGCTGCTACGTTGAAACAGCGCTTGCCAATGATCCAGCGTCAGGATGGGTTCTTTCGCCCGTTGCATGAGCGTCTGGCGACCCAGGCACTGACAGATTTTCGCTGGCTGAGCGGCGACCGGCTGCTGCAGCAGACGACCTTTACCGATGGCACGCGGTTGGTGGCCAATTTTGCGAGTGAGCAGAGGGAGGGGTATGCGGGGCGCAGTGTGACGGCGTTGGTGGTGGGGGCAGAGCCGGTGGTGTATCAGGTGGATTAGCGGCGCCTGTGAGTCCATCGCGGGCAAGCTCGCACACACATTTGAGAGTGTTCACAAATCAATATGTGGGAGCGGGCTTGCTCGCGAAAGCGCCAGATCAGACACCCCGGTCTCTAAGCCTTACGCCACACACTGGCCAACCAGGGCTGCTGCTCGCGCGGCAGTCCTGCCGGGCGATAGTAGTGCTCCAGCTCCACAAACCCCGCCGTGGTCAGCAGCTCCTGCCAGGCCGCAAGGTCGTGATACGAGCCATAACGCGGCCCATTCCAGCCCTCCTGGTTTTCCCCCCTGGGATTGGAGCTGAACAACACCCCACCCGGCTTCAACGCTCCATGCAACTGCCTGAGAATACGCGGCAGTTCCTGCTTGGGAATATGAAACAGCACCGCATTGGCAAAGATCCCATCGAACCGCCCGGCCGGCAGGTCGAGCTTGAGGAAGTCCTGGTGCAGCACCTCGCAGCCGCTGTCCTGGCGCGCCATCTGCGCGAAACGCTCGGCGCCATCGAGCCCGACGGCGATATGCCCCCGCCGGGTAAACGTCTGCAAATCCCGCCCCGGCCCACAGCCGAAATCCAGCACGGTAAACGGTGCATCACCCTGGATATGCCGCAGCAACGCCTCGATGTTCTGGCTCACATCATGGTCGCGGGTGCCTTCGCGAAAGTCCTCGGCCACCTGGTTGTAGTGGCCCAGGGTGGTGGAGGTGATCTGGTCGAGGTCGTCGGGGGCGAGTTTCATGGCAGTCGGCACCAGGGCAAAGAGAGGTGCCGACTATACCTCAGCGCTTGTTGAGCACGCGCGCCAGGCGATCGCCGCCCAGTTGAATCACCGCCACCAGGATCACCAGCAGCACAATTACCGTGAGCATGATCTGGCTGTCGAAGCGCTGGTAGCCGTAGCGGTAGGCGATATCGCCCAGGCCACCGGCGCCAATCGCCCCGGCCATGGCCGACGAGTTGATCATGGTCACCAGGGTAATGGTGAACCCGCCGACAATCCCCGGCAGCGCTTCCGGCAACAGCACATGCCAGACGATATGCCAGCGCCGGCAGCCCATGGCCTGCGCGGCTTCGATCAGGCCATGGTCGACTTCGCGCAGGCTGACCTCGGCGATCCGCGCAAAGAACGGCGTGGCGGCGATGGTCAGCGGTACCACGGCGGCCCACACGCCGTAGGTGGTGCCGACGATCAGGCGGGTGAAGGGGATCAGCGCCACCATCAGAATCAGGAACGGGATGGAGCGGAACAGATTGACGAACGCCCCCAGCACCCGGTTCAACGCCGGGGCCTGGTAGATGCCGCCCTTGTCACTGGTCACCAGGAACACCGCCAGCGGGATACCCACCAGCAACGCGATCAGCGACGACACGCCCACCATCAACAAGGTGTCGATGGCGCCCTGCAATAAACGATCAAACCACATAGCCCAGCACCTCGACCTGTTGTGCCCAGCGCGTGGCGCGGGTGCGTAATGTGTCGGCGTCCAGGGTTGAGCCCGTCACCGCCAGCAGCAACTGCCCCAGTGCATGCCCTTGAATGCGTTCGACCCCGCCTTGCAGCAGGCGCACGCGCCCGCCGAGGGCGCTGAACAGCGCTGCCAGGTCCGGCTCGTCGGCGCTGGCGCCGGTGAATTGCAGGCGCAGCACCACGGCCGCATCTGCTGACTGTGGCGTGGCCTGCAAGCGTTTTTGCAGCTCCTCGGGCAAGCCGTGTTGCAGGGGCGCGAGCAAGGTCTTGCTGACGTCATGCCGAGGGTTGCCAAACACTTCCCACACCGGGCCCTGCTCGACGACCCGCCCGTGCTCCAGCACCACCACGCGGTCACAGATTTCGCGGATCACCGCCATCTCATGGGTGATCAGCACGATGGTCAGGCCCAGGCGCTGGTTGATCTCGCGTAACAGGCCGAGGATCGACTGGGTGGTCTCCGGGTCCAGGGCCGAGGTGGCCTCGTCGCACAGCAGGATCTGCGGGTCGTGCACCAGCGAGCGGGCGATGCCCACGCGTTGCTTCTGGCCGCCGGACAACTGCGCCGGATAAGCCTTGTGCTTGTCCTGCAAGCCCACCAGTTCCAGCAGTTCACGCACTTTTTGCTCGCGCTGTGGCTTGGGTACGCCGGCGACTTTCAGCGGCAGTTCGACGTTCTGCCACACGGTCTTGGCCGACATCAGGTTGAAGTGCTGGAAGATCATGCCGATGCGCCTGCGCAGGGCCACCAGGTGGTCTTCGTCGAAGTCGCCGATATCCACTTGATCGATCAGCACCCGGCCGCTGCTGGGTTGCTCCAGGCGGTTGATGGTGCGGATCAGCGACGACTTGCCGGCGCCGCTGCGGCCGATGATGCCGAAGACTTCGCCGCGCTGGATCGCCAGGTCGATGCCTTGCAGCGCATGCACTGTGCCGTCATAGGTTTTGCCCAGGTTGATAAAACGCACATGGGCGTGGTTCAGGTCAGGATGCAGTTCTGTCTGCCGGGCGTCCCTGGGCGGTGTGCCCAGGTCGCGCAGTTGGGCGTTGGCGGCGCTCATGCTTAGCCTTCCCAGCCGACTTGGTAGAGCTTGCCCAGAGATTTATCCAGGGCCGCGCGAACCACCGGCGAGTGCTGGTAGATCTCGACGAACTTGATCACCCGTGGGTCGGTTGTGCCTTTGGGCTGGGTCACGAACTGGATCACGTATTCCGGGTGGTCGAGGCCGTCGAACAGCAGCGCCGACTCGGCATTGAAGGTCTTGGACAGGCGGATATACGCCGGGTAGCCCTGCACCAGATCGGCATCGTCATAGGCGCGCACCAGTTGCACCGCTTCGACTTGCAGGATCTTGATCTTTTTCGGGTTGGCGACGATGTCTTCTTCGGTAGCCTTGTAGCCAACGCCCGGCTTGAGGGTGATCAAGCCCGCCTTGGCCAGCAGTTGCAGGCCACGCCCGCTGTTGATCGGGTCGTTGGCGATGGCCACGCTGGCGCCTTGGGGCAGTTCGTCGAAGCTTTTGTATTTTTTCGAGTAGAGGCCCACGTTATTGATGATCCCGGGCTTGTACGGCACCAGGTCAAAACCGGCGGCGGCCTTGGCGTTTTCCAGGAACGGAATGTGCTGGAAGTAGTTCACGTCGATATCGCCGGCGGCGAGGCTGACGTTGGGCGCGATCCAGTCGGTGAATTCCACCAACTCGACTTTCAGGCCCTGCTTGCCGGCCTCTTCGACGGCGGCCTCCAGGGGAATGGCAAAGGCGGCGGTGGTGCCGACTTTGAGCGGCGCATCGGCGGCAAACACCGCCGAGCTGAATAGACCGAGGGCCAGGGCCAGTGCTTTGACTGGGTGGGAGAGCAGTGTTTTTTTCATCATTGATATTCCAAATGTAGGAGCGAGCTTGCTCGCGAAAGCCCTGAGTGCGCCTCGGGGTATCAGGCACCCCGCGTTATCGTTAACGATTTTCGCGAGCAAGCTCGCTCCTACAGGGGTTAGTGGCGGTAGGTGGAGCCGGTGTGTTGTTTGGGTAAATGGGCATCGCGGTGGAAGACTTTTTCGCGCAGGGTGCCCGCGTCATAAGCAGTCTTGTATGACCCACGCTTTTGCAACTCGGGAATCACCAGCTCGATAAAGTCCACATAGCTCTCCGGTGTAACAATGCGCGTCAGGTTGAAGCCATCCAGGCCGGTCTCGGCGATCCAGGACTCCAGCTCATCGGCCACCTGTTCAGGCGAACCCACCAGGGTGATATAGCGCCCGCCCAAGGCGTGTTGCTCCAGCAGTTTGCGACGGGTCCAGTCGTTGTTTTGCAAGGCCTTGGTGGCTGACTGGATGGCGTTGCTCTTCACGTATTGGATTGGTTCATCCAGTTCGTACTGCGAAAAGTCGATGGCGGTAGACGCACTGAAATGCGCCACGCCGGCTTCGGCACTGGCGTAGCTCAGGTACTCGGCATGCTTGGCCCAGGCCAGTTCCTCGGTGGCGCCGACAATCACGTTGAGGCCCATGAACACCTTGATGTCGTCTGGGTTGCGCCCGGCCTCGACCGCACTGGCGCGTACCTTGTCCACTTGCACCTTGGTCGCGGCCTTGTTCTGCCCGCTGATAAACACGCACTCGGCATGACGCCCGGCAAACAGCAGGCCGCGCTCCGAACTGCCGGCCTGGAACAGCACCGGCGTGCGCTGCGGCGAGGGCTCGCACAGGTGATAGCCCTCCACCTGGTAGAACTCGCCATGGTGCTCGACCTTGTGCACCTTGCCCGGCAGGGCATAGATCCGTTGTTGCGGGTCGTTGAGTACCGCGTCGTCTTCCCAGCTGCCTTCCCAGAGTTTGTACAGCACCTCCAGGTATTCGTCGGCCTGGTCGTAGCGCCGGTCATGCTCGACCTGCTCGGTGAGGCCCATGGCCTTGGCGGCGCTGTCCAGGTAGCCAGTGACAATGTTCCAGCCCACCCGGCCACGGCTCAGGTGATCCAGGGTGGACATGCGCCGGGCGAACAGATACGGCGGCTCGTAGGTCAGGTTGGCGGTCAGGCCGAAGCCGAGGTTCCTGGTCACGGCGGCCATGGCCGAGACCAGCAGCAGCGGGTCGTTGACCGGCAGTTGGATCGACTCCTTGAGCGGCACGTCGATCGAGCCTTGATAGACGTCGTACACCCCGACGATATCGGCGATGAACAATCCGTCGAACAGGCCGCGCTCCAGCAGTTGCGCCAGTTCAGTCCAGTATTCGACGGTCTTGTACTGGGTCGAGGTGTCCCGTGGATGGGTCCACAGCCCATGGTTGATATGCCCGATGCAGTTCATGTTGAAGGCATTGAGCAGGATCTTTTTCTTCGGCATCAAATGGTCCCCCGCAGTGGCGGGTTTTCATCGTTGAGGTAGTAATTGCCGACTGCGTGATACTTCCAGCGCACTGGGTCGTGCAACGTGTGCACCCGGGCATTGCGCCAGTGGCGGTCCAGGCCATGTTCGGCGAGGGTCGCCTGGCTGCCGGCGAGTTCGAACAGGGTGCTGCCGGTGGCCAGGGAAATTTCGGTGCTCAGGGCGCGGGCTTCGGCCACCGCAATCGACGCCGCAGCGACAGTTTGCGCGTTGCTGTCGGCCTGGGCGCGGTCGAGGTATTCACCGGAGCGCTCCAGCAGGGCTTCGGTGGCGTGCAGGCGCACGCTCAGGTGGCCGAAGCTCTTGAGGGTCAGCGGGTCTTCGCTGGCCTTGTCGTTGCCCGAGTCGATCCACGGCCGGGTCTTGGTGCGCACAAAATGCAGGGCATCTTCAAAGGCCGCGCGGGCGATGCCGGTGTCGATGGCGGCGTGGAGGATCTGGGCCAGCGGGCCCACGGTGGTCGGGCGCTCGAAGGCGCTCTGGAATGGGATCACGTCTTCGGCCGCGACCCATACCTTGTCGAACACCACCGAGCCGCTGCCGGTGGTGCGCTGGCCAAAGCCGCTCCAGTCGTCGATCACCGTCAGGCCCTGGCTGTCGTGCGGGACAAAAGCCAGTTGCTGCACGCCGTGCTCGTCCACCACCGAGGTGGGAATGCGCTGGGCGTAGATCGCGCCGGTGGCGTAGAACTTGCGGCCACTGATACGAAATCCGTCGCCGTCACGGGTAAGCGCGGTCACCCGGTCATGGGCAGTCTTGGTGCCCAGTTCCGCAAGGGCATTGCCAAAGCGCTGGCCGGCCAGGACCTCGGCGTACAGGCGTTGCTGCTGAGCCGGGCTGCCATTGACCCGCAGCACTTCCAGGGCATAGAAATGGTTCTGCGGGATCTGCCCCAATGAAGCATCGGCCTGGGCGATCAGCGCGATGACCTTGGCCAGGGTGACGTTGGATACGCCAGCGCCGCCGTAGGCCTTGGGCACGCTGATGCCCCACAGGCCGGAGCGGGAAAAGGCTTCCAGCTCGGCGAGCGGCAGGCGGCGTTCGCGGTCGCGCAGGGCGCTGTCGCGGCGAAAGTCTTCGGCCAGGTCGCTGGCGACAATCAGGGCTTGTTCATCGCTGGTGATGACCGCGACAGGATGGGAAAGCGTCATGTTTTTCTCCAGATGTCTGGTCGTCAGATCCAGGAATGCCGGGCCGGCAATGTTGCGTTGAGGTGCCAGGCGCCCACCGCGTGATACTTCCAGCGCACCGGGTCGTGGAGGGTGTGTACCCGTGCATTGCGCCAGTGCCGGTCGAGGTTGAATTCGGCAAGGGTGGCGCGGCTGCCGGCCAGTTCGAAGAGCTTCTCGCTGACCAGCAACGAGACTTCGGTGGTCAGCACCTTGGCTTGTGCCACGGCAATCGAGGCCCGTGCGGCGGAGTGCTCGGTGATGGGCGCGGCGCTGACCTGGTCCAGTACCTGGCCGGCCTTGCGCAGCAGCGCTTCGGCGGCGTGCAGTTCGATTTTCAGTTTGCCGATATCGGCAATCACGTAGAGGTCATCACTGGCGCGCTCGACCTTGGCGTCGATCCAGGGTCGCGCGCGCTCACGTACAAAACTGATGGTGTCGTCGAGGGCGCCACGGGCGATACCGGCGTCGATGGCCGCCTGGATCAATTGCGAGACCGCGCCCTGGATGCCGGGGCTTTGCCCCAGGCGCCAGGTCGGCACCACCAGATCGGCGTCCACCGGCACGTTGTTCAGCAGTACGGTGCCGCTGGCGGTGGTGCGCTGGCCAAAGCCCGACCAGTCATCGACGATGCGCAACCCCGGCGCGGCGCGGCGCACAAAAGCCATGACCTGGCGACCTTCGTCGTCCAGCGCCTTGACCGCGACCCAATGGGCAAACAGCGCGCCGGTGGAGTAGAACTTCTGGCCGTTGATGACAAAACCGTCACCCTCGGCACTGATCCGGGCCTTCAAGTCCAGGGTGTTTTTAGTGCCGCGCTCCGGGCCGCCATTGCCGATGCGCCAGCCATCGAGGACGCTTTGGAACAACTGCTTCTTCTGCTCTTGGCTGGCGGCGCCTTGCAACACATGCAAGATGCCGAAATGGTTCTGCGGGATCTGCCCCAGGGCCGGGTCGGCGGCGCTGATAATCGCGAACACTTCGGCCAGGGTCACGAACGACACTTGCGGACCACCGTATTCGCGGGGGATGGAAATACTGCCCAGGCCGCTGCGGGTGAACTGTTCGATCTCGGCCCAGGGCAGTTTGCGCTGGCGGTCGCGCAGCCCGGCTTGCAGGCGGGCGGCCTGGGCAAGCTCATGGGCAGCGGCAAGGGCTTCACTGTCGTTGCGCAACACCTTGGTGGGCAACAGCAGCGGGGCGATATCCAGATCACTCTGGAGAGGCGATTGCGCCAAGTTAGACATCGGTGCGCCCCTGCGTGGCGACACGTAATGCCCTGGCGTTGTGCACCGGGGTAATTTTGACCATACCTACCTCACATCCGTGGAAAGCTTAAAAATCAGGAATGTCCGGTGGTCCGGTTCATATACCCTAAGCGTGTTTATTTTTTAAATAAACTAACTTTTAGGAATATGCATAGAAGGTCTGTCACCCCGGCTCGCAGGGCGAGCCAGGACGCCGTGGCTGGTACACCGACAGGCTGCCTGCCGAGCCATGCGCATGCGCCTGGGCGATGCTCACGGTACGTGCCGGTGCCCAGCGGGAGTTGTTGCCCACGCGGTCTATCACGCAGTAGGTGACCTCCTGGCGGGCATCGTCGCCGGCTTCCAGGATCAGCGCCGAAGGCACCCACACTTGTACAGGCTGGCCCACCTCGTTGGCCTGGATGCGAGGCAGGTCCAGGCGCGCATCACCCCAGCGCAGGGTGATTGCATCACCGGCGGCCATGTTCAGGTATGGCTCGATGGTCAACGGTACGCCCCGGCGAATCTGGCTGGGGTTGACGCCATGGCGGCGGATGGTTTCAGGCAGGTCGACGGGGGCCAGACTCTGGTTTTCTTCACCGCATAGCACCGAGGGCTGGCCGCCTGGGCAAGCGGTCTTGACCTGCACGCGGGTGATCAGGGAACGTGCCGGTCCGCGCCCCACCTGCATGACCCGGTAATGAACCCGCGCGGCGCCATTTTGCACAAAGCTCTCCGGCACTCGCAGACTGCTGGGTTGGCCGATATCGGCGGTACTCACGCGCTTGGAGGCGGCAAAGCAGTTGTTCCAGAACAGCTCGATCAAGTCGCCCTTGCCCATGTCCGGATAGGGGGCGATATCGACCTGCAAATGGGTAGCGGCCTGCGCATTGATACCTTGTTTGATGGCCTGGGGCAGTGTCGGCGCGGCGAGCATGGCCAGGGGGCGGATGTACGTCATAAATAATCTCCTTGATGCAGCCAGCAGCAATCGTTCCGAACCTCAGGGATGGGGTTCGAAAGGAACGATTTTTTGAAAAGCCAGGATAGGATCCAATCCTCTGGGCCTTAGATAAGAGGGTTGGCCGGAGGGCGTCAATGGCGGCAAAAGGCTAAACGGCGGGTTTGGGATTATTCAGAAGGGTCTTACTGAGAGGGGTTTTAAAGGCGGGATCGGGTGGGGTGCTTTTCTATGTGAGTAGCGCCAATCCCTGTAGGAGCGAGCTTGCTCGCGAAGAACGCCCAGACGACACGGTTAATCTGATTCTGCGCGTTATCGTTGACGTTTTTCGCGAGCAAGCTCGCTCCTACAGTAGGCCAGGGTTGTTTTAGTGGGTGAGGAATTTGCTGAGGAACTGCCGGGTCCGTTCCTCCCTGGGGTTGGCAAACAACGCCTTGGCTTCGCCTTGCTCGACGATCACACCCTTGTCGAAAAAGATCACCCGGTTGGCTACATCCCGCGCAAAGCTCATTTCGTGGGTGACGATGACCATGGTGCGATTCTCTTCAGCGAGGCTGCGGATGGTCGCCAGCACTTCACCGACCAACTCCGGGTCGAGGGCCGAGGTCGGCTCATCGAACAGGATCACTTCAGGCTCCATCGCCAACGCACGGGCAATGGCCACCCGCTGCTGCTGGCCACCGGACAGGCGCCGGGGGTAGGCGTCTTCCTTGCCTGCAAGGCCGACCTTGGCCAGCAGTGCGCGACCCAGGCGGTCGGCCGCTTCGCGCGGCATCTTCTTGACCACCAGCGGGCCTTCGATGACGTTTTCCAGCGCGGTGCGATGGGGGAACAGGTTGAAGCTCTGGAATACAAAACCTACGTGCTGGCGCAGGCGCCGTACCAGGCTCTGTTGCTGGTTGAGCGGGCGGCTGCTGTCGATCTCGATGTCGCCCACCTTGATCCGGCCGCTTGTAGGTTCTTCGAGGAAATTCAGGCAGCGCAGGAAGGTAGTCTTGCCAGAACCGCTGGGGCCGATGATGGCGACGACTTCGCCTTCCTTGACCTCCAGGTCGATCCCGTTGAGCACCACCTGACCTTTGAATTGTTTGGTCAGTTTTTCAACCACGATCATGCTTCAAGACTCCAGGTCATGCCGGTTGACCCGGTCTTCCAGGCGATTCTGAAAATGCGCCAGGATGCTTGCCAGGACCCAGTAGATCAGGGCCGCAGACAGGTACATGGTGAAAATTTCAAAGGTGCGCGCAGACACCAGTTGGGCTTGGCGGAACAACTCGGGCACCTGGATGGTAGCGGCCAGCGCCGTGTCCTTGACCAGCGAAATAAAGCTGTTGCCCAAAGGTGGCAGGGCCGTGCGCATCGCCTGCGGCAGAATGGCCCGGCGCAGGGTCTGCGCGCGGGTCATGCCGATACTGGCGGCAGCTTCCCACTGGCCACGCTCGATGGAACCGATGGCGGCGCGCAGGATTTCACAGGCGTAGGCGGCCATGTTCAGCGAAAAGCCGATCATCGCCGCCGGGATCGGATCCAGCTCGATCCCCACTTGCGGCAAGCCGTAGTAGATCAAGAACAGCTGCACCAGCAACGGCGTGCCGCGAAAGAACGACACGTACACCCGGGCGGTCCAGCTCAAGAGCTTGAAGCGCGACAGGCGCATCAAGGCCAGGCCGAAGCCCAGCAGCAAGCCGAAGAACATCCCGCCGAGGCTGAGGATCACCGTGTAATACGCGCCCTTGAGCAGAAAGGGCGCGGAGTCGAGCGCGAGTTGGAAACCTGCTTCCATTATTGAGTGACGTCAGCGTTGAAGTATTTCTCGGACAGCTTCTTCAAGCTGCCGTTGGCGCGCAGTTTGTCGAGAGCCTGGTTGACCGCTTCGAGCAGTTCAGGCTCGCCTTTGCGCAGCGCAATCCCGGCTTCCTGGCGCGAGAAGGCATCACCGGCAGCGGCGGTGTCCTTGGCTTTCTTGGCATATTCCAGGGCCGCCAGGCGGTCGATCAGAATCGCGTCGATACGGCCGATGCGCAGGTCCTGGAACTTGGTCGGGTCGTCGTTATAGGTCTTGATGATGGCTTTGGGTTGATTGTCCTTGAGCCATTGTTCGTAGTTGGTGCCCAGGCCTACCCCGACTTTCTTGCCGGCCAGGTCGTCGGCGGTCTTGATGGTGTCGACGTTTTTCGCCAGGGTCAGGGCCTGGATCCCGGAGACGGTGTAGGGCTTGGAGAAATCGTACTTTTTCTGGCGCTCTTCGGAGATCGTCACCTGGTTGACCACGGCGTCGAGGCGCTTGGATTCCAGTGCGGCGAGGATGCCGTCCCATGGGGTGGCTTGCAGCTTGACCTTGACGCCCAGCTCCTTGGCCAGGGCTTCGGACAACTCGACCTCAAAGCCGCTGAGTTTGCCGCTTTCATCAACGAAGCTGAACGGTGGGTAGGTGCCTTCCAGGCCGATCTTGATCTCGCCGGCCTTCTTGATCTTGTCCAGTTGCTCGCCGGCAACCGCCTGGCCCAGCAACCCGGCGCCAAGGGCCAGGCCCAACGTGCCAACCAGCAATGTGCGACGCAATACAGAAATAGTCATGACAAGCCCCTGTGTTTTTTATGGTGTGCGAAGCAGGTGACGCAGTGGTCGTATCCTGCCCTAAAAACGCGGTGTGTGGGAGCGCGACTATAGGGCGGGTTTTAAAGTGTTAAAAATAATATAAATTAAGTTTTATATTCTATTAAGGAATATGAATTCGATGAAAATTCAATTGTGAGAGCGGACATGCCTCCCGTCAGAACAATGAGTCATAGGCAAACAACGCCGGCGCCCCGCCGGTGTGCAGGAAGATGATCGGGCCGTCCTCGAATGCCCCGCGCCCGATACCATCAAGCAACCCCGCCATCGCCTTGCCGGTGTACACCGGGTCGAGCAACAGGCCTTCCTGGCTCGCCAGCAGCTTGATTGCCGCCAGGGTGCCAGCGTTGGGTTCGCCGTAGCGTGGGGCAAAGTATTCGTCCCACAGAATCACCTTGAACGCGTCGGGTACATCCACCCCCAGCAATTGCGCCGTCCGCTCGGCCAGGCCCTGCACTTTGGGCCGTTGCGCTTCGTCGGTGCGCGATACCGTGACGCCAATCACCGGCAAGTCCGGCAGCGCTTCACTCAACGCCAGTGCCAGGCCGCTGTGGGTGCCAGCGCTACCAGAGGCCAGGACCACCGCCGCGAACTGCAGGCCGCTGTCTTTGATCTGCCCGGCCAGTTCCAGGCCGGCGCGCACATAACCCAGGGCGCCCAGGGCGTTGGAACCGCCGATAGGCACCAGGTATGGCTTTTTGCCGTTGTTGCGCAGGCGTTCGGCCAGGGCGTCGAGTTGCTCGTCGGCGTTGTCCAGGTTTTCGACCTGTTCGACTTTGGCGTCGAACAGCTCTACCAACAAGCGGTTGCCATTGCCCAGGTAGTTGGGGTCGTCGGTGCCCGTGGGGTTTTCCAGCAGGGCGATACACCCCAGGCCCAGCTTGGCCGCGAGGGCGGCGGTCTGGCGCACATGGTTGGACTGGATAGCACCGGCGGTGATCAGCGTGTCGGCGCCCTGGGCCAGGGCATCGGCGGCGAGGTATTCGAGCTTGCGCAGCTTGTTGCCGCCCATG
Organism: Pseudomonas sp. 25 R 14; assembly: GCF_900004755.1. Lineage (NCBI taxonomy): Bacteria > Pseudomonadati > Pseudomonadota > Gammaproteobacteria > Pseudomonadales > Pseudomonadaceae > Pseudomonas > Pseudomonas sp. 25 R 14. The sequence goes on from NZ_CVTS01000069.1 coordinate 54,152, forward strand.
GCCAGCGGCGTGGTGTCGTCACGCTTGATGTAGATATCACGGCCCAGCCAGGTCGACAGTCGTTCGAGTTTTTCCAGGGCGGTGGCGCCACCCAGCAGTTCCAGACGATTAAAACGGTCGAGCTGTTGTTTGATCATGGTTACGCACGAGTCATAGGAGATGGGAAGGACTATAGGCAGGGCTTTTTGCGCGGGCAACCTTCAGTTGCTTATGCCAAATGGTTATTAGCAATGCACCATTGGTTCTTAATGGCGACCCGGTGGCATATCGTAAAGTGATGGCCATTACGTCAGGAGTGAATATCGTGAGCGAGCGTTCCAGTCATTGGCAATTACAGACCATCGTCAGCCAGTTGCGAGGCGCCCGGGATCAGTGGCGTACCCGCAACGGGCGGGTCAGCGGCGAGCAGGGTGGTCGTGAATTACCTTCCCGTGAGGCGGTGGCGCAGATTCTTGAAGCGTTGTGTGGCGCACTGTTCCCCATGCGCCTGGGGCCGGTGGATTTGCGCGAAGAAAGTGAGGACTTCTATGTCGGCCATACCCTCGACGTGGCCTTGAATGCCTTGCTCACCCAGGCCCGCCTGGAGTTGCGTTATGCCGCACGCCAGGGTGGCGAAGCCGACAATCAGGTCGATGCGCTGGCCATCCGCTTGATCCAGGACTTTGCCCTGGCCTTGCCGGCACTGCGCAGCCTGTTGGATACCGATGTGCTGGCGGCCTATCACGGCGACCCGGCCGCACGCAGTGTGGATGAGGTATTGCTGTGCTATCCGGGGATCCTGGCGGTGATCCACCATCGCCTGGCCCACCATTTGTATCGTGCCGGGTTACCGCTGTTGGCACGGATCAGCGCGGAAATCGCGCATTCGGCCACCGGCATCGACATTCACCCAGGCGCGCAGATCGGCCCGAGTTTCTTTATCGACCACGGTACGGGCGTGGTGATTGGCGAGACGGCGATCATTGGCGAGCGAGTACGCATTTACCAGGCGGTGACCCTGGGCGCCAAGCGTTTCCCGGCAGACGAAGATGGGCAGTTGCAGAAGGGCCACCCGCGCCACCCGATTGTCGAGGACGATGTGGTGATCTATGCCGGGGCGACGATCCTGGGGCGGATCACCATCGGCAAGGGCTCGACCATTGGCGGCAATGTGTGGCTGACCCGCAGCGTGCCGGCGGGGGCGAACATCACGCAGGCGAATTTGCAGCATGATGACGGTACGCAGAAGTAGTGTTGCGAGCGCATCATTCAGGACAATGAAGACCCAAATGTGGGAGCGAGCAAGCCCGCTCCCACATTTGCCTGTATTCCAAATTCAATCAGTAAATGCTGAACGTTTTGCCTTTCCCACCCGTCATACCCTTCCTTGAGCTAGTGTAGGAATTACCTACCACTCAGCCCTGCGATTAGTCCCAGACCACCTATCCATGTTTAACTTGAACGTTCGTTCAAGTTAAACCGGTGGTTCGCTGCCCGCTCACAACAGGAGGCTTACCTTTGCTGAGTCCGTTTTTTACAGCCACATCCGACCCCATCGAGGTGCACCGTTCATGAGTGCATCCTCTACCCCTTCAAGCGGCCTGGTGCGCATGAATGCGCCGGTTTTTTACTTCGCCGCGAGTTTCATCCTGCTATTTGGCCTCACCGTCATCGCGATCCCCGAACAGGCCGGTGCCTGGTTGCTGGCCGCGCAAAACTGGGCGGCCAATACGGTTGGCTGGTACTACATGCTGGCGATGACCCTGTATCTGGTCTTCGTGGTGGTCACCGCGCTGTCTGGCTACGGCAAGATCAAACTCGGTGCCGACCACGACGAGCCCGAATTCAGTTACCTGTCCTGGGCCGGCATGCTGTTCGCCGCCGGGATCAGCATCACGCTGTTTTTCTTCTGCGTCTCGGAGCCGTTGACCCACCTGGTGCAACCGCCTCAGGGTGAAGCCTTGAATGCCGATGCGGCGCGCCAGGCCATGCAGGTGCTGTTCCTGCATTGGGGGCTGCATGGCTGGGGCGTGTTTGCGTTTGTCGGCATGGCCCTGGCGTATTTCGCCTATCGACATAACTTGCCGCTGGCCCTGCGCTCGGCGCTGTACCCGCTGATCGGCAAGCGCATCAACGGCCCCATCGGCTATGCGGTGGACGGCTTTGGCATTATCGCCACGGTGTTCGGCCTGGGCGCTGACATGGGCTTTGGGGTGTTGCACCTCAATTCTGGCCTGGACTACCTGTTCGGCATCGCCCACACCCAATGGATCCAGGTCGGCCTGATCACCCTGATGATGGGCGCGGCGATCCTGGTGGCCATCGCCGGGGTCGACAAGGGCGTGCGGGTCATGTCCGATATCAACATGTTGCTGGCCTGTGCGTTGTTGCTGTTTGTGCTGTTCGCAGGCCCCACCCAGCATTTGCTCAACACCTTGATCCAGAACCTGGGCGACTACCTCGGCGCGTTGCCAACCAAGAGTTTTGACGTCTACGCCTACAACGAACCCAGCGACTGGCTTGGCGGTTGGACCGTGTTCTACTGGGCCTGGTGGATTGCATGGTCGCCGTTCGTGGGTCTGTTTATCGCACGCATTTCCCGTGGCCGGACCATCCGTGAGTTCGTCTTTGGCGTGCTGCTGATCCCGCTGGGCTTCACCCTGGCCTGGATGTCGATCTTCGGCAACAGCGCCATTGACCAGGTACTCAACCATGGGATGGCTGCGCTGGGTCAGTCGGCCATCGACAATCCATCGATGAGCCTCTACCTGCTGCTGGAAACCTATCCCTGGAGCAAGACCGTGATTGCGGTCACGGTGTTTATCAGCTTCGTGTTCTTCGTCACCTCGGCCGACTCCGGCACCGTGGTGCTGTCGACCCTGTCGTCCAAGGGCGGCAACGCCGATGAAGACGGGCCGAAGTGGCTACGGGTGTTCTGGGGCGCGATGACGGCGCTGGTGACCAGCGCCTTGCTGTTCGCCGGCAGCATCGATTCGCTCAAGTCAGCGGTGGTGCTGACCTCGCTGCCGTTCTCGTTGATCCTGCTGTTGATGATGTTAGGGCTGCACAAGGCGTTCTACCTCGAATCGCAGAAGCAGATCGCGCGGATGCATTCCCTGACACCCGTCTCGGCGGCTTCACGCAGAGGCCGTGGCGGCTGGCGCCAGCGCTTGAGCCAGGCAGTGCATTTCCCCTCGCGCGATGAGGTGTACCGCTTCCTTGAAACCACGGTGCGCCCGGCGATTGAAGAAGTGACTGCGGTGTTTGTCGAGAAGGGCCTGAACGTCGTCACCCAGCCTGACCCGGCCAACGACAGCGTCAGCCTGGAGATCGGCCACGGTGAAGAGCGTCCGTTTATCTACCAGGTGCAAATGCGCGGGTACTTCACGCCGTCCTTTGCCCTCGGTGGGCTGGGCTCCAAGGCCATCAACAACCGTCGCTATTACCGGGCGGAAGTGCACTTGAGCGAGGGCAGCCAGGACTATGACCTGGTGGGCTACACCAAGGAGCAGATCATCAACGACATCCTTGACCAGTACGAACGGCACTTGCAGTTCCTGCATCTGGTTCGCTGAACAAACTGTAGGAGCGAGCTTGCTCGCGAAGATCGTCAACGATAACGCGGGGCATCTGATGCCCCGCAGCGTCCTTGGGTTTTTCGCGAGCAAGCTCGCTCCTACAAGGGTTTGTTAGAAGGGCACGTCGCCGAGGATTGTCGCCCGATGCATCACCCGCCGCTGTGGCCGGTAGTCATCCACCGCGTAGTGCTGGGTCACGCGGTTGTCCCAGAAGGCTACGTCGTTGGCCTGCCAGCGCCAGCGAATGGAGAATTCCGGGCGGGTGGCGTGGGCGAACAGCAGTTTGAGAATGGCCTCGCTTTCGGCCGGTTCCAGTTCATTGATCTTGCTGGTGAAGCCGTCGCTGACAAACAGCGATTTGCGCCCGCTGACCGGGTGGGTGCGGATCACCGGGTGTGACAGTGGCGGGTTTTTTCTACGTGCTTCTTCCCAACGGGCCAGGTCTTCGGCGCTGTTGCCGTAACGCTCCAGCGGGAAGGAACGAGTGAAGTCGTGGGTCGCCGTCAGGCCGGTCAAAAAGCCCTTCATCGGTTCCGACAACGCCTCAAAGGCCGCGATGCCGCTGGCCCACAAGGTGTCACCGCCAAAGCTCGGCAGCAGCTTGGCGCTGAGCACGGCGCCCAGGGCCGGAGTGGGCAGGAAGGTCACGTCGGTATGCCAGATGGCGTTGTCGCGCACGTCGGTGACGGCGGTGTCGAGGATCAGCACTTCGGGTTGTTCCGGCACGTTGGGGTAGATCGGGTGAATGTGCAGGTCACCGAAGTTTGCCGCGAAGCGCGCCTGTTGCTGCGGGGTGATCGGCTGGTCGCGAAAGAACAGCACCGAATGCTGGAGCAGCGCCTGCTCGATGGCGTCGCGCTGCTCGACGTTCAGTGGTTGGGAAATATCGACGCCACTGATCTGGGCGCCCAGGGCGGTGCTTAAAGGGGTAACGGTCAGGCGGCTCATGCTGTTCTCGCAAATGTCGGGCGCCGAGATGCCGGCGTAGTCAGTGCTGTTGTTATTCAGTGGGCCTGGCCATGCCATGGCACCAGTTTGCGTTGCAGGGCGCGCAGGCCCATTTCCATGGCGAAGGCAATCAGGGCGATGACCAGGATCCCCAGCACCACCACATCGGTGACCAAAAACTGCGCCGCTGACTGCACCATGAACCCCAGGCCGCTGGTGGCGGCGATCAGTTCGGCGGCGACCAGGGTCGACCAGCCCACCCCCAGGCCGATCCGCACGCCGGTGAGGATATCGGGCAGGGCGCTGGGCAGGATCACATGGCGGATCAACTGCGCCCGTGTTGCGCCCAGGGACTGCGCTGCGCGCAATTTGGCCGGGTCGACGGTACGTACGCCAGTGGCGGTAGCGATGGCAATCGGGGCGAAGATCGCCAGGTAGATCAGCAGCACTTTGGACAGTTCGCCAATGCCGCACCAGATCACGATCAGCGGCAGGTAGGCCAGCGGTGGAATCGGGCGGTAGAACTCGATCAGCGGGTCGAGAATGCCACGGGCGATACGGTTGGCGCCGATAGCAATGCCGACCGGCACGGCGGTCAGTACCGCAAAACCCAGGCCCAGGCCGATGCGCCCGAGGCTGGCACCCAGGTGCTGCCAGAGGGTGGAGTCCATGTAACCACTGGTTGCCAGCAGCCAGCCTTTTTGCAATACGGCCGACGGTGGTGGCAGGAACAGCGGCTCAATCAGCCCGCTGGCAGTCACGGCCCACCAGAGCGCCAGCAGGGCAACCAGGGTCAGCACGCTTATCCAGCGCGTGCTCAGGCTGCGGCGTAGCGGCAGGGCGGTTGGGGTGACGGCAGTGGCCGGGATTTCATAACTGCTCATGCGTACACCTGCCGTTGTGAGAACACTTTGCCCAGCACGTGCTCGCGGGTTTCGATAAACCGTGGGTCGGACTTGATCGCGCGTGCCGACTCGCCAGCGGCGTAACGCTGACCGAAGTCGAGGCTCAGGCGCTCGACGATTTGCCCGGGGTTGGGGGCCAGCAGAATCAGGTCGGTGGCGAGAAATACCGCTTCTTCGATGTCGTGAGTGATCAGGAACACCGGCTTGGCCGTACGCCGCCACACTTGCAGCAGCAGCTCTTGCATCTGTTCACGGGTAAAGGCATCGAGGGCGCCGAAGGGTTCGTCCATCAGCAATACCCGTGGGTCGGCGGCGAGTGCGCGGGCCAGGCCCACGCGTTGTTTCTGGCCCCCGGACAGTTGCCAGATGCGTCGGCTATCAAAGCCCGCCAGGTCCACCAGCGCGAGCATTTCACGGGCGCGGGCTTGTCGCTGGGCCTTGTGCACGCCGGCCAGTTCCAGGCCGAAGCCGACATTGGTCAGCACATCCTGCCAGGGCAGCAAGGCATCGTCCTGGAACACTACGCCACGCTCGGCACTCGGGCCTTTGACGGGTACGCCGTCGAGGGTGATGCGCCCGGCGCTGGGTTCGACGAAACCGGCAATCAGGTTCAACAGCGAAGTCTTGCCACTGCCGGAGGGGCCGAGGGCCACCAGCAATTGCTGGGGCCCAAGCGTCAGGGAAATATCCGCCAGCACGGGCGTGCTCGCGCCTGGGTACTGTGCGCTGATGCGCTCCAGCTGTAGCAAGGCCATCGCGGTGAACTCCTGATCAGTTAGTGATGAACTTGGCGCTGACGTAAGGGGCGTAGTCCGGCAGCACGGCCTCGACCTTGCCTTGTTCCTTGAGGAACGCGGCGGTGTCGGTCACCGCCTTGGTGGTCGGGGCGCCGAGCAACGTCACCTGGTCGGCGGCCAGCGGGTAGACGTTGCCTTGCAGCAGCAGCGCAATGTCACTGGCCTTGGCGCCGGAGAGCTTCACCAGTTTCTCGACGTTGCCCTTGTCGGCCAGCCAGGCTTGTGGGTCTTTGCGGTATTGGGCGTAGGCATCGAGGGTGACTTTGGCGAAGGCGCTGACGATTTCCGGGTGTTTCTCGGCGAAGTCCTTACGCACGATCCAGGCATCGAAGGTCGGTGCGCCGAACTTGGCCAGCTCGCCGGAGGTGATCAGCACCTTGCCGTTTTCCTTGGCCACGCCCAGGGCCGGGTCCCAGACGTAGGTGGCGTCGATATCGCCACGCTTCCACGCCGCGATGATGGCCGGCGGGGCGAGGTTGAGCACGGTGACTTTTGACGGATCGATGTTCCAGTGTTTCAGCGCGGCCAACAGGCTGTAGTGGCCGGTGGATACGAACGGCACGGCGATTTTCTTGCCGATCAGGTCCTGCGGGCTGTTGATCCCGGAACCGTTGCGCGCCACCAGGGCTTCGGCGCCACCGATCTGGGTCGCCACGAGGAAGGTCTGCACCGGGACTTTGCGGGTGATGGCTGCGGTCAGCGGGCTGGAACCGAGATAGCCGATTTGCACGTCGCCGGAAGCGATGGCGGCGATGATATCGGCGCCATTGTCGAATTTGCGCCAGTCGATCTTGGCGTTGGTGGCTTTTTCATAAGCGCCGTCGGCCTGGGCGACTTTGGCCGGGTCAACGGTGGTCTGGTAGGCGATGGTCACGTCGGCCGCATGGGCAAACAGACTGGCGCCGGCCAGGGACAGGGCCGCCAGGAGGCGAAAGGGGGCAGGCAGTTTCATGGGAAAGCTCCTCATCAGGCGGCCGAGGGTCGGCGAGTGAGGAGACTAAATGATCTAAGAATCCGAAAATAAATAACATTTTCGAATTAGCTTATGTAGGAGCGAGCTTGCTCGCGAAAAACGTTAACGATGACACGTTCGGCTTGGATAAACGCGGCGTGCTTGAGTTTTTCGCGAGCAAGCTCGCTCCTACAAAGGGAGTGTCAGTTACTGATCGCCAGGATGCTGGCCTGGTACGAACCGACAAACACATCGAAATCGCCCACTTCGTTCTGCTCAAGCTCCGCCTGTTGTGCCAGGGAACTGCGCGCCAGCTCTTCAAAGCGTGCTTGTTCGTCCGCCGGCAACGGCTCGTTACGGAAGTGCTCGGCATGCACCTGGCTCTGGCGCAGGGAGAACTGGGCAAAGCTCTCCTTGTGCTCGCGCATGGTCGCCAGCACCTGAGCCGAGGGGGTCAGGGACGGGTCCTGGATCTTCGCCAGCTGGGCATCCAGCGCCTGGCTGTGCTCATTGATGCCATGGCTCTGGTCCAGCAGCGCGGCCAGCGGGGCGATTTTCTCCAGCAGTTCGGCAGCCCATTCCTTCATCTCCACGGCTTGGCCGCGACGCTGCAATTGCAGGCCCGGGCGCCGGCCTTCCTTGACCACACTGAGAAAGTTCGATGTGGCGTTGCCGCACTCGCTGTTTTCGAACAACGGGCTGTCATTCAGTGCGCAATACAACAGGAATGCATCGAGGAAGCGCGATTCCGGCAAATCGATGCCCATCGGCAGGAACGGGTTGATGTCCAGGCAGCGCACTTCGATGTACTGGATGCCACGGGCCATCAGCGCCTGGATCGGCCGCTCGCCGGTGTAGGTCACGCGCTTGGGGCGGATGTTGGAGTAGTACTCGTTTTCGATCTGCAGGATGTTGGTGTTGAGCTGTACCCATTCACCGTCCTTGTGGGTGCCGACTTCGACGTAAGGTGCGTAAGGCGTTGCCACCGCTTCGCGCAGGCTGTCGGTGTAGCTGGCCAGATCGTTGTAGCAAGGGGTCAGGCCGGCCTGGGCGTTGCTCTGGTAACCCAGGTCGCTCATGCGCAGGCTGGTGGCATACGGCAGGTACAGGGTGTCGGCATCGAACTGTTCAAGCTGATGGGAACGCCCGCGCAAAAAGCCCGCATCCAGGGCCGGCGAGGCACCGAACAGGTACATCAGCAGCCAGCTGTAGCGACGGAAATTACGGATCAGCGCGATATAAGCCGTGGACTGGTAGTCACGGTCGGTGCCCACGAAACCTTCGGTTTCCTTGAGCAACGGCCACAGTTCTTCTGGCAGGGAAAAGTTGTAGTGGATCCCTGCGATGCACTGCATGGTCTTGCCGTAACGCAGGGCCAGGCCCTTGCGATACACGTACTTGAGCTGTCCGATGTTGGAGGTGCCGTAATAGGCAATCGGAATATCTTCCTCGGCCGGCAACGGGCACGGCATCGATGGACTCCACAGGTACTCGTTGCCGAGCTTGCTGTAGGCAAAACGGTGAATTCGATCGAGGCTGCGCAGGGTGTCTGCCGGGTTGGGCAGCGCCGGGGTGATGAACTCCAGCAGCGACTCGGAATAGTCGGTGGTGATCGATTCATGGGTCAATGCTGCGCCCAGGGTCTCTGGATGCGGCGTTTGAGCCAGGCGACCTTCGCCGGTGACACGCAGGCATTCACGCTCGATGCCGTGCAGGCAGTGCTCAAGCAAAGAGAGGTGTTCGCGCTTGCCGAGCAGAGCCAGGCGGCGGTTGAGAAGTTCGCTCAAGTTGGATTCCTTCACGCGTCAGTCGCCCCAATATGGGGGTGGGCAAGACGGTCTACAAGGGTGAAGTTAAAACTGGCGTTATCGCCTGGTTTTTGAGCCGGAATAACCTGCTCTGAAAGTGCCGACTTCATTCCCTGAATGTGGCTATCGCGCAGGAAGAAAATTCCGACGCCGCTTTTGCAGCGCCGAAATTAACCCAAATTGATGACAGGGAGCTATAGGACAGCGAAGGTACCTTGTGCTTTTGCGACGAGTCTTTCGTCCTGATACACATCGGCCTCGACCACCAGCGTGCGCCGGCCAGGGTGAATAACCCGGGCCGTGCACACCACATCTCCGTCGGAAACGGCGCGGATGTAGTTGATTTTGCACTCGATGGTCGCGCTCTGCTGGTCAAACCCATGGGCGCTGGAACAGGCCAGCCCCATGGCAATGTCTACCAGGCTGAAAATCGCCCCGCCATGGAGCTTGCCTGCGCGGTTGCGCAATTGCGGCTCCAGGGTCAGGGCAACCTCGGCAACGCCTTGGTCCAGGCGTTGCAGGCGGCAGCCGAGCAGTTCGCTGAAGGCGCTGTGGGTCAGGCCGGCCGGCAGCTCCATCAACGTTTCTTCAGTTGCTTGGCGTTGGCGAACAGCGAAGCCATGGCGTTGTTGGCCGGGGCTGCGGTGGGTGTTTCCTTGCGTGGTGCACTGTTTTCCGAGCGGTTTTGCGACTGGCGCGGCGCGGAACCTGGACGTGCGCCACGGGCACCGTCGATTTTCTCGCCAGGGGTATCGCTCATGCGCATCGACAGGCCCACGCGTTTGCGCGGGATATCGACCTCCATGACCTTGACCTTGACCACATCACCGGCCTTCACCGCTTCACGAGGATCCTTGATGAACTTCTCCGAAAGCGCGGAGATGTGTACCAAACCGTCCTGATGCACGCCGATATCCACAAAAGCGCCAAAGTTGGTCACGTTGGTCACCACGCCTTCGAGGATCATCCCCAGTTGCAGGTCCTTGAGGTCTTCGACGCCTTCCTGGAACTCGGCGGTCTTGAACTCGGGGCGCGGGTCGCGGCCAGGTTTTTCCAGCTCTTGCAGGATGTCGGTGATGGTCGGCACGCCGAAGGTTTCGTCGGTGTACTTCTTCGGGTCCAGGCGCTTGAGGAACGCGGCATCGCCGATCAGCGAGCGAATGTCGCGGTCGGTTTCAGCAGCGATGCGTTGTACCAGCGGATAGGCTTCCGGGTGGACCGCCGACGAGTCGAGCGGGTTGTCGCCGTTCATCACGCGCAGGAAGCCGGCGGCCTGTTCGAAGGTTTTTTCGCCCAGGCGTGCGACCTTTTTCAGGGCTGCGCGGGTTTTGAACGCACCGTTTTCATCGCGATGGGTGACGATGTTCTGCGCCAGGGTGGCATTGAGGCCGGAAATCCGTGCGAGCAAGGCGACCGAGGCGGTGTTCACATCGACGCCGACCTTGTTCACACAGTCTTCCACCACTGCATCCAGGCCGCGCGCCAGTTTCAGCTGCGATACGTCGTGCTGGTACTGGCCGACACCGATGGATTTCGGGTCGATCTTCACCAGCTCGGCCAGTGGATCCTGCAGGCGGCGCGCGATGGATACGGCCCCACGGATCGATACATCGAGGTCCGGGAATTCCTTGGAGGCCAGTTCCGACGCCGAGTACACCGAAGCACCCGCCTCGGAGACCATGACCTTGGTCATTTTCATGCCTGGGTATTTTTTGATCAGTTCCAGGGCCAGCTTGTCGGTTTCGCGGCTGGCGGTGCCGTTGCCGATGGCGATCAGGTCCACCGCGTGCTTGGCGCACAGGGCAGCCAGGATGGCCAGGGTCTGGTCCCACTTGTTGTGCGGCACGTGCGGGTACACGGTGGCGTGGTCCAGCAGCTTGCCGGTGGCATCGACCACGGCGACCTTGCAGCCGGTGCGCAGGCCCGGGTCCAGGCCCAAGGTTGCACGCGGGCCGGCCGGGGCGGCCAGCAGCAGGTCGTGCAGGTTGTGGGCGAACACGTTGATCGCTTCGGTTTCGGCGCCGTCGCGCAGCTCGCCCAGCAGGTCGGTTTCCAGATGGGTGTAGAGCTTGACCTTCCAGGTCCAGCGCACGACTTCACCGAGCCACTTGTCCGCAGGACGATTCTGATTCTGGATGCCGAATTGTTGACCGATCATGCCTTCGCACGGGTGCATGGTGCCTGGCAGTTCGTCGCCGACTTTCAGCGCGGAGCTGAGAATGCCTTCGTTGCGCCCGCGGAAAATGGCCAGGGCGCGGTGGGACGGCATGCTTTTGAGCGGTTCATCGTGTTCGAAGTAATCGCGGAACTTGGCGCCTTCTTCCTCTTTGCCGGCGATGACGCGGGCGCTGAGGGTGGCTTCCTGTTTCAGGTAGTTACGCAGTTTTTCCAGCAGGTTGGCGTCTTCGGCGAAGCGCTCCATGAGGATGTACTTGGCGCCTTCGAGGGCAGCCTTGACGTCGGCGACGCCTTTTTCGGCATCGACAAAGCGCGCGGCTTCGGTTTCCGGGGCGAGGGACGGGTCGTTGAACAGGCCGTCGGCCAACTCGCCGAGGCCGGCTTCCAGGGCAATCTGGCCCTTGGTGCGGCGCTTCTGCTTGTACGGCAGGTACAAGTCTTCGAGGCGGGTCTTGGTGTCGGCGAGCTTGATATCGCGTTCAAGTTGCGGGGTCAGCTTGCCCTGCTCCTGGATGCTGGCGAGGATGCTGATACGCCGTTCGTCGAGTTCTCGCAGGTAGCGCAGGCGCTCTTCCAGATGCCGCAGCTGGATGTCATCGAGGCTGCCGGTCACTTCTTTACGGTAACGGGCGATGAAGGGCACCGTGGAGCCCTCATCCAGTAGAGCGACGGCCGCTTCGACCTGTTGTGGGCGTACACCGAGTTCCTCGGCGATGCGGCTGTTGATGCTGTCCATAAAACCACCTGAAATTCTTGAAAGCAGTTCACAGGCCCGGAAAACAAGGCCTTGCGCGGCTGGTTGAGCGGCCCGACTGGCGCCGCTGCCTGGGTCAAGAGGCAGCCTATTGACCCTCGAAATCGAAAAAATCACGACAAGCAGATGAAAAAAACACCAGGCCGGCCATGGCATTGCCGGGCACTGAGGCGCGGCATTATAACCAGCGTTCCCTTCTTGGGGGGATTGCGCCAAGGGCGCGCGCACTGGTGGTTGGAGAAAAATCTGCTAACAATGCGTACCGTGCGTATAACGGCAGCTAAGCCATAATGCGCGCCAGATAAGAGGAGCATCCAATGAGCAGCACTGCACAAACTGCTGAAGGCGAAAAAATTCTCATCGTTGATGACGATCCGGGGCTGAGCAGCCTGCTGGAGCGGTTCTTCACCTCCAAGGGCTACCGTGCCCGCGCGGTGCCGAACACCGAGCAGATGGATCGCCTGCTGGGGCGCGAGGTGTTCAACCTGGTCGTGCTCGACCTGATGTTGCCGGGCGAAGACGGCCTGACCGCCTGCAAGCGCCTGCGTAGCACCAACAACCAGATCCCGATCATCATGCTGACCGCCAAGGGCGATGAGCTGAGCCGTATCAAGGGCCTGGAACTGGGCGCCGACGACTACCTGGCCAAGCCGTTCAACCCCGATGAGCTGATGGCCAGGGTCAAGGCCGTATTGCGTCGCCAAGCCGCGCCGGTACCCGGAGCCCCTGGCAGCGAAGACGAAAGCGTCACGTTTGGTGACTACGAATTGTCGCTGGCGACCCGTGAGCTCAAGCGTGGTGAAGAAGTCCACATGCTGACGACCGGTGAATTCGCGGTGCTCAAGGCGCTGGTGATGAACGCTCGCCAACCGTTGACCCGTGACAAGCTGATGAACCTGGCCCGTGGCCGTGAATGGGACGCCCTGGAGCGCTCCATTGACGTGCAGATCTCCCGTTTGCGCCGGATGATCGAGCCCGATCCGTCCAAGCCGCGTTATATCCAGACAGTGTGGGGCGTGGGTTATGTGTTTGTGCCGGATGGTACGGCAACCAAGTAACCGATGATTTGCACAGGCGGGTATTCCGGAGTTCGATCCCAAGGGGTCGGCCGGATGCCCGGCGTCTGCAATTCTGCGAGCCATGTTCGCTCTTGCCAGGTGTCTAGCTGTCCTCTATGAAAACCCCGCTGTGGTTCCCGCAAAGCTTCTTCTCCCGCACCCTTTGGCTGGTGCTGATCGTCGTGCTGTTTTCCAAGGCGTTGACCCTCGTTTATCTGTTGATGAACGAAGACGTGCTGGTGGATCGTCAGTACAGCCACGGTGTTGCGCTGACACTGCGTGCCTATTGGGCTGCCGACCCGGAGAACCGCGAAAAAATCGCCAAGGCGGCGACCTTGACCCGCGTGGTGGGTGCAGGTGTGCCGGAGGGGGAGCAACATTGGCCATACAGTGAAATCTACCAGCGACAGATGCAGGCCGAACTGGGTGAAGACACCGAGGTGCGGCTGCGTATGCATGTCTCGCCAGCCCTGTGGGTACGGGCTCCGAGCCTGGGGGATGGATGGCTGAAAGTGCCGTTGTATCCCCATCCGCTGCGAGGGCAGAAGATCTGGAACGTACTCGGCTGGTTCCTGGCCATTGGCTTGCTTTCAACCGCCTCGGCCTGGATTTTCGTGCGCCAGCTCAACCAGCCGCTCAAGCGCCTGGTGTTCGCGGCCAGGCAACTGGGGCAGGGGCGCAGTGTGCGCCTGCCAATCAGCGACACGCCTAGCGAAATGACCGAGGTCTACAGCGCGTTCAATCAGATGGCCGAGGATGTCGAACAGGCCGGTCGTGAGCGCGAGCTAATGCTGGCCGGGGTTTCCCACGACCTGCGCACGCCGCTGACACGTTTGCGCCTGTCCCTGGAGTTGATGGGCAACCACACCGACCTTACCGATGACATGGTCCGTGATATCGAAGACATGGACGCGATTCTCGACCAGTTCCTGGCGTTTATCCGTGATGGTCGCGATGAAGTGGTGGAAGAGGTGGACCTGACCGACCTGGTACGCGAGGTCGTGGCGCCCTATAACCAGAACGGCGAGCAGGTGCATTTGCGCCTGGAACCGATCCAACCCTTTGCGTTGCGTCGGGTCTCGATGAAGCGCCTGCTGAACAATCTGATTGGCAACGCCTTGCATCATGCGGGCACTGAGGTGGAGGTCGCTGCCTATGTGTCTGGTGATACCAGCGCGCCTTATGTGGTGCTGAGTGTCATGGACCGTGGCGCCGGGATCGATCCGGCGGAGCTGGAGGGCATTTTCAACCCCTTTACCCGTGGCGACCGTGCTCGTGGCGGTAAAGGCACCGGGCTGGGGCTGGCGATTGTGCGGAGGATTGCTTCGATGCATGGCGGCAATGTCGAATTGCGCAACCGTGTCGATGGCGGGCTGGAAGCGCGGGTGCGCTTGCCGTTGGGGTTGATGTTGCCAAGAGATGCGGTCTAAACCACGACGAATATCAAATGTGGGAGCTGGCTTGCCTGCGAGAGGATGTAACAGTCGACATTGATGTTGAATGTTAGTCAGTCATCGCAGGCAAGCCAGCTCCCACAAGGGTTCGTGCCGTCTTCCAGGGCGTATTTCAGCCCTTGCCTTTGGTCCGGGTCATATTCGGCCCGCTGTTCTTCTCCAGATGCTGAATGATGATCCCCGCCACATCCTTGCCGGTGGTGGTCTCAATCCCTTCCAGGCCCGGTGAGGAGTTCACTTCCATCACCAGCGGCCCGTGGTTCGAGCGCAAGATATCCACACCTGCCACACTCAAGCCCATGACCTTGGCTGCTCGCAGGGCGGTCATGCGTTCTTCCGGGGTTATCTTGATCAGGCTGGCGCTGCCGCCTCGGTGCAGGTTGGAGCGAAATTCCCCCGGCTTGGCCTGGCGTTTCATCGCCGCAATCACCTTGTCCCCCACCACGAAGCAACGGATATCAGCGCCACCGGCTTCCTTGATGTATTCCTGGACCATGATGTTCTGCTTGAGGCCCATGAACGCCTCGATCACCGACTCTGCCGCCGTGGCGGTTTCACACATCACTACGCCAATGCCTTGGGTGCCTTCTAGTACCTTGATCACCAAGGGGGCGCCGTTGACCATCTCGATCAGGTCGGGAATGTCATCCGGGGAATGGGCAAAGCCGGTCACTGGCAAGCCGATACCTCGGCGCGACAGCAGTTGCAGGGAGCGCAGCTTGTCCCGGGAGCGGGCAATGGCCACCGATTCGTTGAGCGGAAACACCCCCATCATTTCAAACTGGCGCAGTACCGCGCAGCCGTAGAAGGTCACCGAGGCGCCGATACGCGGGATCACCGCGTCGAAGCCTTCCAGCGGTTTGCCCCGGTAGTGGATCTGCGGCTTATGACTGGCAATGTTCATATAGGCGCGCAACGTATCGATCACCACCATCTCATGGCCCCGTTCGGTGCCGGCCTCGACCAGACGACGGGTGGAATACAGACGCGGGTTACGCGACAGCACAGCGATCTTCATGCAACACCTGTGGCAGCAATAGTAGAGACCGGGAACACCGGCTTGTCTTGAACGTACTTGAGCCCGGGGTTGACCACCAATTGGCCGTCGATCAGGGCTTTGGAACCTAGCAACAGGCGGTAACGCATGGTTTTGCGGCAAGCCAGGGTGAACTCCACCCGCCATACCCGATCACCCAGGGCCAAGGTGGTGCTGATGACGTAGCGCACCTGCGCCTGGCCGTTGGAGCTTTTAATGGTTTTCATTGCCACCAGCGGTGCTTCGCAGCGCCGGTGGCGCAGTTGCACCACGCTGCCCAGGTGCGCGGTGAAGCGCACCCACTTTTCACCGTCACGCTCAAAAGGCTCGATCTCGGTGGCGTGCAGGCTGGAGGTACTGGCCCCGGTGTCGATCTTCGCGCGCAGGCCCGCCACTCCCAAATCGGGAAGTGCCACCCACTCGCGCAGACCGACAACGGTCAAATGGTCAAATGTCTTCAATATGAACAACCGGCAATCAGAAATATTTCCAAGTCAGACGACACTAGCGCCCAACTGCTCACGGATTGTGACAACCCAGGAACGTTGACGAGCGCTTGGAGCCGAATTCGCGGTATTCACGCAGAATATTCACCAAATGGCGACAGATATCTTCACGCCATGAAAAACCACGGCTGAAGGGAAACTGCCTGGCACCTGGCGTATCTTAGGTGAGCCTTGGCGTTTGTGCGTCGAAGGGGTTCGACTGTTAAGTTGCGACATTTTTCAGAGCGAGGAATTCAAGTGGCTCAAAAGCAGGAAGAGGACGAAAAAGTCCGTTTGGACAAGTGGTTGTGGGCCGCACGTTTCTACAAGACTCGGGCCTTGGCCAAGGCCGCCATCGAGAGCGGCAAGGTGCATTGCCGTGGCGAGCGCTGCAAACCGGGCAAGGAGCCGCGCATTGGCGACGAGTTGCAGATTCGTGTTGGGTTTGAAGAGAAAACAGTGGTGGTAGAGGCGCTGTCCATCGTCCGCCGCGGCGCTCCCGAAGCGCAGGCGCTGTACACCGAGACCCCGGCCAGTATCGCCAAGCGCGAAAACGCCGCGGCCATGCGCAAGGCCGGAGCGTTGGGTATGAGCACTGATGGCAAACCGAGCAAGAAACAGCGTCGCGACCTGTTCAAGTTTCGCGGCAGTGGCAATGACGACTGAATGTCAGTTATCTGCTGTAGGAACTGGCTCAGGCGTTGTGGATCACGCTCGGGCGATCGCCCACACATTCAGTCAGAACGGGTGGCTGGCCAGCGGGTCATTGAGCAACTGAAACAGCCACTCGTCGAATATCACGCAAAGCATCTGGCCCGTGGGCCATAGCCAAAACACAGGAGCCCCAGAGCGAGTAAATTGCACAGGGCCAATCGCCCGAGGTTTCACTTGGCTTGGAACAAACCCGGATTGTTCATAAACTGTTTCCTCTTCGCTCTAAAACTCTCCACCTATCGGAAGAAGAGCGCACCAAATTGGTGCCAGGGCGCATAATTTTAGAAATATCGTCATCAATTCAGATACCCAGACCTATGACTGATCTACCGGATACCGACTTCACCCAACGTTTCCTCTTTGACGACAACGACGCTCGTGGCGAACTGGTTGCCCTGGAGCGCAGCTATGCCGAAGTCCTTGCCAAGCACCCCTATCCGGAGCCGGTCGCGCAGTTGCTCGGCGAGCTGATGGCCGCCGCCTCGCTGCTGGTGGGCACCATGAAGTTCGATGGCTTGCTGATTCTCCAGGCCCGCTCCGAAGGCCCGGTTCCCATGCTGATGATCGAGTGCTCCAGCGAGCGCGAAATCCGTGGCCTGGCCCGTTATGAAGAGGACCAG
The DNA here is from genome assembly GCF_900004755.1 of Pseudomonas sp. 25 R 14. Classification (NCBI taxonomy): domain Bacteria; kingdom Pseudomonadati; phylum Pseudomonadota; class Gammaproteobacteria; order Pseudomonadales; family Pseudomonadaceae; genus Pseudomonas; species Pseudomonas sp. 25 R 14. The sequence goes on from NZ_CVTS01000069.1 coordinate 71,418, forward strand.
ATCCCGGCGGACGCGACCTTGGCCGACCTGATGCCCAACGGCGTGCTGGCGTTGACCATCGACCCGACCGTTGGCCAGCGGTACCAGGGCATTGTCGACCTGGACGGTGAAACCCTGTCCGACTGCTTCACCAACTATTTCGTCATGTCCCAGCAAGTGGGCACCCGTTTCTGGCTCAATGCCGACGGCAAGCGCGCCCGTGGCCTGCTGTTGCAACAGCTGCCGGCCGACCGTATCAAGGACGAGGATGAGCGCGAAGAAAGCTGGCGCGGTCTCACTGCCCTGGCCGGTACCTTGACCGCTGAAGAGCTGCTGGGACTGGACAACGAAACCATCCTGCACCGCCTCTACCACGAAGAAGAGGTGCGCCTGTTCGATGCGCAATCGCTGCGTTTCCATTGCAGCTGTTCCCGCGAGCGTTCGGGCAATGCTCTGGTGAGCCTGGGCCTGGAAGATGCACAAAACCTTGCGGTGGAGCACGGTGGCAGAATCGAAATCGACTGCCAGTTCTGCAACCAGCGCTACCTGTTCGACGCTGCCGATATCGCCCAATTGTTCGCTGGCGCTGGCGTTGACACCCCTTCGGGTACCCACCACTAAAACGTTTAAGCACAGGTAAATCACCTGACAAACGCCGGATTAGAGGTGTTCTGACGGGAGGGCCCTACTCTTTTTGGGCTTTTCTGGCATAATCCGGCCCACTTTTTTCGCGGTAGTAGTGCGCAACTTTCTACTACAAAACGTTTGGAGCACTCGGCCATAGGCCGACGGGGAACCTCATGACGCAAGCCAATAACGCCGTATACACCGATCTGAGTGTTGACGATCTGGTCAAAGAAGCCCTGCAGCGCGGTGAAGGCGTGCTTGCCGATACTGGCGCGCTGGTCGTAGAAACCGGTCACCGTACCGGTCGTTCGCCGGTCGACCGTTTCATCGTTGAAGAGCCGTCCACCCAGGCCGCCATCGCCTGGGGCCCGATCAATCGCAAGTTCCCGGCCGACAAGTTCGATGCCCTGTGGGCTCGCGTCGAGGCCTTCAACAACGCGCAAGAGCATTTCGTTTCCCACGTTCACGTTGGTGCTGCGCAAGACCACTACCTGGCCGTGAAAATGACCACCCAGACTGCCTGGCAGAACCTGTTCGGTCGTTGCCTGTTCATCAACCCGGCCCAGTACAACCCGGCCGGTCGTGAAGAGTGGCAAGTGCTCAACGTTGCCAACTTCGAATGCGTACCTGAGCGTGACGGCACCAACTCCGACGGTTGCGTGATCCTCAACTTCGCCCAGAAGAAAGTCCTGATCGCTGGCATGCGCTACGCCGGCGAGATGAAAAAAGCCATGTTCTCGGTGCAGAACTTCCTGCTGCCGGCCGCTGACGTGCTGCCAATGCACTGCGCTGCCAACATCGGTGAAGAAGGCGATGTGACCCTGTTCTTCGGTCTGTCCGGCACCGGCAAGACCACCCTGTCCGCCGACGAAAGCCGTTACCTGATCGGTGACGACGAACACGGTTGGGGCGAGGGCGTGGTGTTCAACATCGAAGGCGGTTGCTATGCCAAGTGCATCGACCTGTCCGAGAAGAACGAGCCGGTCATCTGGAAAGCCATCAAGCACGGCGCGGTCCTGGAAAACGTCGTGATCAACGATGCCAAGCACGCCGACTACACAGATGTCAGCCTGACCCAGAACAGTCGCGCCGCGTACCCGCTGGAGCACGTTGCCAAGCGTTCCGAGCAGAACCTGGGTGGCGAGCCGAACGCAGTGATCTTCCTGACCTGCGACCTGACTGGCGTGCTGCCACCGGTGTCGATCCTCAATGAAGAGCAAGCGGCCTACCACTTCCTGTCCGGTTACACCGCACTGGTTGGCTCGACTGAAATGGGTTCGGGCAGCGGCATCAAGTCGACGTTCTCAACCTGCTTCGGCGCGCCGTTCTTCCCGCGCCCGGCTGGTGAATACGCAGAGCTTTTGATCAAGCGCATCCGCGGTTTCGGCTCCAAGGTCTACCTGGTCAACACCGGCTGGACCGGCGGCGGCTACGGTGTCGGCAAGCGCTTCAACATCCCGACCACCCGTGCAGTGATCGCAGCGATCCAGAGCGGCGCGTTGATCGGTGCGCAAACCGAGCACCTGGACACCATCAACCTCGACGTGCCATTGGCCGTACCGGGCGTTGAGACTGGCCTGTTGAACCCACGCAACACCTGGGCTGACAAGGCTGCCTACGACGAAGCAGCCAAGGCTCTGGCCGGCCTGTTCGTCGAGAACTTCAAGAAGTTTGAAGTGAGCGACGCGATCAAGGCAGCGGGTCCTAAGTTGTAAGATTCGCTGGCTGTTAAAAAGCCGCCCCTAGTGGGCGGCTTTTTTGTGCGCAAGGGAATCTGAAATACCAGCCGCGCTGGGCTGCGAAGCAGCCCCAGTAAGCCGAATGTGCTGTATCAGATACACCGTGGCGGCTGGTTTTTGGGCTGCTTCGCAGCCCAGCGCGGACGATGCGGCGTTCCGACAAGCCCGCTCGCCACAGCAGCCCTATCTGCTTAGCAATGCCGTGATAGCAGAGTGTCAGTTGATAAATCTGGTACTGATACACCGCTATCGCGAGCAAGCCCGCTCCGAGATTAATGACTCGGTGTTTTTCAACTCAAATTTTCCAGCGTCTGCGTATCCCAGCCCTGAGTCTTGACGGCCAGGTAGAGCATGCCAATGGTTAGCGGCATCTTCTCGCCCCGGCCCTTGGCGCGATGTTTGAGGAACACGTCAAACACCGGTGGGTTGAAGTAACGGTAGGCATCATAGTCGCCCAGGTCGAGATCAAATGTCTGCTCCAGCGCTTCCATGAACTGCCTGGCTTCCGCGCCGTCGCACCCGAGGTCGAAGTTGAGCGAGGTTTTAAGGCGGATGGTCTTGTGCTTGGGCAGGCCGATTTCTTCATGCAGCAATTGCAGGAGCTGCTGCATGACGGGGTCTTCTGGGAAGTGCGGGGCCAGGTTCATGGTGGGGGCACGCCGGAGTGGGTGAGGGGGTTGGTCATGGCGGTAGCGGTACTTGTTGCGGGTGAAGAACAGTGCCAAGCCTATCAAGAACAGAGCGAGGGGGAGCAGTTGAATACTAAGAATGATCGCTACGTAAGGTAGCCAGAATGTCAGGATCAAGCCGCTTGCGATAAACGTGACAGCAAAACGTTTCCTGAGTGTGCAGTCGGTGATTTTGTAATACAGCAACAGATAAAAGGCGAAGAAGATCGCCGCCTGTAGATAGAGCATTTGACTATGGCTCATTTGAGTACACGTGTAGTGAGAGGCTGGAGCGCTGCGGGCCAATTCCCCCGCTGACCTGAGCCTCTAGGCCGATGATGATGTCTGCATGCTGGAAGTTGCGCAGCTGGCGCGATATCAAATCGCTGGTAGCTTTTTCGACCAGTGATTCTGCCTTGCTGGACATGAGCCCAATTGGGGCTGCCACCGCTCCAGATATAGTTTCTTTGATGACTTTGTTCCGGTTGTTCAAGCTATCTGCCTGTTTTCTAGTCAGCGGTTTTGAAATGACCACTGTCATGAGGCAAGGAAGGTCTTGGGCGAGCATTCGCTCATACAGATTTTGTAGTCGCAGGCGAACTTCCTGCGCTGAGGTCTTTGCTTCTAGTAAGCAAAGGCTGGCAAGTGCTTGCTTGTTGTTGGGTCGTACAGTGAAACGAATCACGCTGAACGTGACCCCGTAATGGCCAATGTATTGAGTCCTTTCAAGGTCCATGGATTTCTTGCCGAGAGGGTTGTGAGGGCGCTAGTTTCGGTCAAGCTTGGTTGATTCTGTAGGGGGTTGAGTTTGCACTGGAGGTAGTTTGGGAAGCGTATGGTGCCTTGCTTGGCGATTTCCTACAGAGGCTTCCGATACTTGAAGTTGGGCTAAGAGGCGCCCACCCATAGTTGGGATAAAAACCACGTCACATTTTGTATAAAATCCCGGCAAACAGCCTGAATTCAGCGTATGTTTCACCGCAAAATCTTGTAGGGCGATTCCGCCCACTACTTAAAGGGAGTTAAGCATGGGTTTGCTTCGTGTCGCTTCGGCGATGTCTTTGTGCGCGCTGGCGTTTGCCGTCCAGGCCGAGCAGTTGCCAATTGAAGTGCTCAGTGCGGTGGTCAAGGACCAGAAAATCGCCGATGCCGAAGTTTTGTTGCAACGCAACGGCGCACAGAACGTGGTGGGGCGCACCAATGCCCAGGGCCAAGTCACCCTCACCAGCGAAGCTGCCGACGGTGCTGACAACCTGCTGATCATCAAGAAGCCCGGCTACTCCAACCTGGTGGTCAAGTGCCCGTGCAAAGGCATGACCTACGCCATCAGCCCGGTGATGGAAAACCTCGACGGCCTGCGTGTGGTGTTGACCTGGGGGCAGACGCCTTCGGACCTCGACTCCCACATGATCTTCCCTGGCAATAACATCTACTTCAACAGCAAGACCGGCACCGACGCCGAGCTGGATGTGGATGACACCGACAGCTACGGCCCCGAAACCATCACCCTGCAGAAAAAACACTACGGCGAAAGCTACGTCTACGCCGTGCATGACTTCTCCAACCGCACCAATACCGGTTCCACGGCACTCTCCGAGAGCCAGGCCAAAGTGTTTGTGTACATGGGCCAGTCCCTGGTACGTACCTACTACGTGCCGACCAACCGCACCGGCAACTTGTGGACGGTGTTCCGCATGACTGGCAGCGGCGACTTCCAGGACATCAATACCTTCACCGGCGTGCTGGTCGAAGCCAAGGATGTACTCAACGAAGTCAAACCCCTGCTCAACGATAGCGTTGCCGTGGATGCCGTGGTGGTCAGTTCCGCAGTCCAGGGTGATGCGAAAAAGCTGAACCTCAAAGGCGAAGCGGCCTACCAGGCCGGTAACCTGGACCAGGCGATCGACTACTTCCGCCAGGCCATCGAGCTGGACAATTCCTTCGGCAAAGCCTACGGCAACCTCGGCCTGGCCTATCAGAAAGCCGGCAACACCGCCGAGTCGATCTGGGCCAACCGCAAGGCGATTGCCCTGGCCAGTGGCCCGACAGCCGCCACTGTGCGTGCCGGTTCCTACTACAACATCGCGCGGATCTACGAAGCGGCTGGGCAGTTTGCCGATGCGCTGCGTCACTACCAATTGGCCAAGGAACAGAAGGCCAACCCGGTGTATGACAAAGCTATTGAGCGTGTACAGAATCGCTGATTGAGCTGTAGTGAATATCTAAAAATGTGGGAGCGGGCTTGCTCGCGAATGCGGTGGCTCAGTCAACAGAGACAGTGACTGAACCACTGCATTCGCGAGCAAGCCCGCTCCCACATTTGTTTTTGGGTGTTTTATAGATTGCCATTTGCTACCGGCTTCGCCCCCGCAGCCTGTGTATCATCCTGTCTCTCTTTTACTCGCGACCTTTCTCGATGCGCTGAAAATACCGGGCTATGTTTTAAGCCTGTTCAGCGGTCAATGGAGTGACAGCTCATGCACGACACCCTCCAGCAGGTCTTTGGTTATCCACAATTTCGCCCGGGCCAGGAAGCGGCTGTCAGCGCCGTGCTGGCCGGTCGTTCGGCGGCGGCGATCTTTCCCACCGGTTCCGGTAAATCCCTCTGTTACCAGCTCTCAGCCGTATTGCTGCCGCACCTGACGTTGGTGGTGTCGCCGCTGTTGGCGTTGATGCAGGACCAGTTGGGCTTTTTGCAGCGCCATGGTATTTCGGCCGGCAGCATCGATTCGGCGCAAAGTCGCGATGAAGCCAATGACGTCATGGCTCGTGCCCGCGCCGGCGAGCTGAAAATCCTGATGATTTCCGTGGAGCGCCTGAAGAACGAGCGCTTTCGCAACTTTTTGCACAGTGTTTCGATTTCGTTGCTGGTGGTGGATGAGGCGCACTGCATTTCCGAGTGGGGCCATAACTTCCGCCCGGACTACCTGAAGCTCCCTGACTACCAGCGCCAGTTCAAGATTCCCCAGGCACTGTTGTTGACGGCCACCGCGACACCCAAGGTGATTGCCGATATGCAGGCCAAGTTTGCTATCGCCCCCGCTGACGTGATCACCACCGGCTTCTACCGGCCCAACCTCAATCTGTGGGTGGAGCCGGTCACGGGCATGGACAAGCGCCGGCGCCTGGTGGAATGGATGGGCGCGCGGCCCAACCAGCCGAGCATCGTTTATGTCACCTTGCAGAAAACCGCCGAGCAGATCGCCGAGCATCTGAATCGCCATGGCATCCAGGCCGAGGCCTATCACGCAGGTTTACCTCACGATAAACGCGAGGGTATCCAGCGCCGGTTCATGGGCGGCCAGTCCAATTGCATCGTCGCCACCATCGCGTTTGGCATGGGCATCGACAAGAGTGACATCCGCAACGTCGTGCATTTCGACCTGCCCAAATCCATCGAAAACTACAGCCAGGAAATCGGGCGTGCCGGTCGCGATGGCCAGCCTTCCGAGTGCCTGGTGCTGGCCAATCGTGACAGCCTCAATGTGCTGGAGAACTTCGTGTACGGCGATACGCCGGAACAGGCAGGCATCCGGCTTGTGCTGGAGGACTTGCTGGCGGCCAGTGGCGAAGGGCAATGGGAGTTCCTGTTGCGAGCGCTGGCGGACCTGAGCAATATCCGCGAGCTACCGCTCAAGACCTTGCTGGTGCAGTTGGAGCTCAAGGGGGTGATCGCACCGCGCTACGCGTTTTACGCTGAGTATCGCTTCAAGTATCTGGTGGAGCCGGAGGTATTGCTGGCGCGTTTTTCCGGCGAACGGCAGCAGTTCGTCGCCGCGATCATCCAGGTGTGCAAGCGGGCCAGGAGTTGGGCCACCGTAGATTTCGACGCGCTGTATCAGCAGCACCAGGCCGAGCGTGGCCGGGTGGTCAAGGCGCTGGACTATTTCCAGGAGCTGGGGCTGATCGAACTGGAGAGCAAGCAGATGACCGAGGTCTACAGCCTGCTCGACACCGGGTTTGATCCCCTGGCCTTGAGCGCCGAGTTATACACAAGCTTCAAGCAGCATGAGGCCACAGAAGTGGCGCGGATTCATGGGATGCTGGCACTGTTCGCCAGCGAGCGTTGCCTGGGTTTTCGGCTGGCAGAGTATTTTGGCGATACGGATGCGCCCCGGCAGTGCGGGCATTGCTCGGTTTGTCATGGCCAGATCGCCCACTTGCCATCTCCCCCTGGCCTGGCGCCGCTTGTGGATAAACACTTTCAGGGATTGTGCGGCGATTTTATCCACAGGCATCATCAGCACACCGGCAGTTTTCCGGGTGCTGAGCGCCTGACGCGGTTCTTGTGTGGGATCAGCGTGCCGTTGTTTACCAAGCTCAAGGCCCGGGGGATTCCGGGCTTTGCTGCGCTGGAAGAGTATCCGTATGCCGAGGTGCGGGAGTGGGCCGAGGCGCACTTGGGCGACGTGTAAATCAACTTCAACGAGACTTGTCCATGCCAGACTCAACGCCACAGCGTGCCGACTACCGTCACTTCCAGCCGATCATTACGCGCTGGCACGACAATGACGTGTACGGCCATGTGAATAACGTCACCTATTACAGCTTCTTCGACACGGCAGTGAACACCTACCTGATCGAGCAGGGCGGGTTGGATATCCATGACGGCAAGGTGGTGGGGTTTGTGGTGAGTTCGGCGTGCGACTATTTCGCCTCGATTGCCTTTCCCGACCGCCTCGACATTGGCCTGCGGGTGGGTAAGTTGGGCAACAGTTCAGTGCAGTATGAATTGGCTGTGTTCAAGGCCGGTGAGGACGAAGCCTGTGCGGCGGGGCGGTTTGTCCATGTGTTTGTGGACCGGGCGACAAACCAGCCGGTGGCGATTGCGGGAGTGTTGCGCGAGGCGTTGCAGCGGTTGGTGATCTGACCCCGAACGCGTAAACGCCACCGAAGCAAATGTGGGAGCGGGCTTGCTCCCACAAGGGTTGTGCAGTGTTCTTTAGGTTTTACCGGTGACGGTAGTGATGCTTGTTCTTGCGATGGCCATAGGCATGACCGCGACCTGGGTGGTCGTCACGGTAGTAACGACGGTCATCACGCCCGCGATCGCGATAGCGACGGTCGTCGTCATCGCTCTTGTTGCCCATGTAGTTACCCAGCGCGCCGCCGGCGCCACCGCCTGCTGCCGCGCCGATCAGGCTGCCGGTGCTGCCGCCGACACTGCGTCCGACCACGTTGCCGCCCGCTGCGCCCAGCGCACCACCGATGGCGGCCTCACCACGGCTGCGTTTGTCTGCGCCCACTGCACTGCCGCCAGCGCCGCCCAGGGCTGCACCAATGGCCGAGCCGGTATTGCCGCCAAGCTGTTGGCCGACGACCGAACCTAGAACCCCGCCCAATGCGCCGCCTACACCGGCTTCGGTGGTGCCACCGGCCATGGCTGCGCCACTGACCAGGCCAAGGGACAACAAGAGAATCGAGGAGAACTTCATAGGGGAACCTCAAGAGGATGACGGCGCGATCCTGAGGTTGCGAGAATTTTCTGACAATCGAATTCCGACCAGTGGTGCAGGTTGTATACAATTAGCTAAGTTGCTGTTTTGACAAGGGAACTTAAGTCGTTTTTGCCGGTCTTTAACTACTTCGCAATGGCCGCTTTTATGCAAAAGCGGCCTTTTTTGTGCCAGGAACGATCAGGCGGTTTTGGCCATGATCAAACCATTCTCACTGGCCGCTTCTAGGCGAATCGCCACGAACTTGGAAGTAGGCGTATGGCTACCATCCCCCGTGCTTTCCAACGGCACCAGCGGGTTGACCTCTGGGTAATAGGCCGCCGCCTGCCCCGCCGGAATATCGAATGCCAGCAAGGTAAAACCTTTGACCCGGCGTTCGCGGCCATCATCCCAGATCGACACGATATCGGCCTTCTGCCCTGGCTTGAAACCGAGGCGGATGATGTCGGCTTCGTTGACGAACAGCACATCACGCTGGCCCTTGACCCCACGATAGCGGTCATCCAGGCCATAGATGGTGGTGTTGTACTGATCGTGGGAACGCATGGATTGCATGATCAGGTCGGGCAATTGGCCAGTGGCGCGGGTGCGTTCATGCACAAGATCCTTGGGCAGGATATTGGCGCGGAAATTGGCACGCCCTGACGGCGTGTTCCAGCGGCGTGCGCCGGCGCTGTTGCCCAGGTAGAAACCGCCTGGATGCTGCACGCGCTCATTGAAATCCTTGAAGCCGGGAATGGTATCGGCGATCAAGTCGCGGATGCGGCGGTAGTCGGCCACCAGCCAGTTCCAGTCCACGGGTTTGCTGCCCAGCGTGGCGGCGGCGATACCCGCCAGAATCGCCGGTTCCGACTTCATCAGCTTCGACAGCGGCTGCAGCTGGCCATTGGAGCCGTGCACCATGCTGAACGAGTCTTCCACGGTCACCGCCTGCGGGCCGTCGGCTTGAATATCAATGTCGGTGCGGCCCAGGCACGGCAGGATCAAGGCTTGTTTGCCGTGGGCCAGGTGGCTGCGGTTGAGCTTGGTGCTGATCTGCACCGTCAGGTCGCAGTTGCTCAGGGCCTGGAAGGTGCGTGGGCTGTCAGGCGTGGCTTGGGCGAAGTTGCCGCCCAGGCCGATAAACACTTTGGCACGGCCTTCAAGCATGGCGTGGATCGCTTCGACCACGTTATGCCCATTGTCACGGGGTACCTTGAATTGGAAACGGCGTTCCAGGGCATCGAGAAAGGCCACGGGCGGCCGTTCGTTGATTCCCATGGTGCGGTCGCCCTGCACGTTACTGTGGCCGCGTACCGGGCACAGGCCGGCACCAGGGCGGCCGATGTTGCCGCGCAGCAGCATCAGGTTGGCGATTTCCTGGATGGTCGGCACCGAGTGCCGATGCTGGGTGATGCCCATTGCCCAGCACATGATCACGTTCTTGCCTTTGGCATACATCCGCGCAGCTTGTTCGATCTCGACCAACGGCAGGCCGGACTGCGCGACGATTTCTTCCCAGGAGGTGTCGTCGATCTTCGCCAGGTAATCCAGCACATTGACCGTGTGTTCATTGAGGAAGTCGTGGTCGAACACCGCGTCCTTGCCTTCGGCCTGGGCCTGGCGCTCCCACAGCAGCAGGAACTTGGCCATGCCGCGCAGGATGGCCATGTCGCCACCCAGTGCCGGACGGAAATACGCGGTGTTGGTTGGCTTGTCGCCGTTGGTGAGCATTTCCAGCGGATGTTGCGGGTTTTGGAAACGTTCCAGGCCACGCTCTTTGAGCGGGTTGATACACACCACCTGGGCGCCGCGCTTCACCGCTTCGCGCAGCGGTTCGAGCATGCGTGGGTGGTTGGTGCCGGGGTTCTGGCCCCAGACAAAAATCGCGTCGGCGTGCTCGAAATCGTCAAACGTCACCGTGCCTTTACCCACGCCCACGCTTTGCGCCAGGGCCACACCGCTGGCTTCGTGGCACATGTTCGAGCAATCGGGGAAGTTGTTGGTGCCGTAGGCCCGCACGAACAGTTGATACAGGTAGGCCGCTTCATTGCTGGCGCGGCCCGAGGTGTAGAACTCGGCCATGTCCGGGCTTGGCAGGGCTTGCAAGTGCTGGCCGATCAGGTCGAAGGCCGCTTCCCAACTGATGGGCTTGTAGCGGTCGGTCTCGGCGTCGTAGCTCATCGGCTCGGTCAGGCGGCCCTGGTATTCCAGCCAATAGTCGCTTTGTTCCAGCAGCGCGCTGACGCTGTGTTTGGCGAAGAACGCGGCATCGACCCGGCGCTTGGTAGCTTCCCAGTTGACCGCTTTGGCGCCGTTCTCGCAGAACTTGACCATGCCGCTTTCCGGCGAGTCACCCCAGGCGCAACCTGGGCAGTCGAAGCCGCCGTTCTGGTTGGTCTTGAGCATCATGCGCAGGTTTTTCAGCGCGTTATCGCTGGTCAGCCACGCCTGCGCCACGCTGATCAGCGCGCCCCAGCCGCCAGCCGGGCCTTTGTAGGGCTTGTAGCGCGGGGTTGGGGTTTGGTCGGCTTGGTGATGATTGCTCATGGCTGGTACTCCATCGCAGGGCTGTAGACCCGCGGCGCGCTTTTCTGCGGCAGGTGGATAAGATTGAGGTTGTGCCGGCGTGCCCATTGCAGGGCCAGGCCGGTGGGCGACGACAGGCTGACCAGGGTCTGGATGCCCGCGCGCAGGACTTTCTGGATCAATTCGAGGCTGCAACGGCTGGTAACAATTGCCACGCCGCCTGCCGTCGGGATGCGCTGGCGGACCAGGGCGCCGATCAGTTTGTCGAGGGCGTTGTGCCGGCCGATGTCTTCGCGGCCCAGCAGCAGTTCGCCCTGGTCATTCATGAATACCGCCGCATGCACCGCGCCGCTGTACTGGCCCAATGGCTGAAAGGCGCTGATGCGCTGGCGCAAGCCCTCCAGCCACACGGCAGGCGGCAATGGTGCGCCAGGCAACACCTTGAGGTCCGGCAGCGCTTGCTCCACCGCTTCCACGCCACACAGGCCACAGCCGCTGGTGCCAGCCAGTTGCCGGCGCTGTTGCTTGAGGTTCCAGAAGGCGCGGCTAGAGATTTGCACCTGGGCGTACTGGGCTGAGCCTGCACCGCTCAGTTGCAGGTCGTAGATATCGCTGATGTCACTGATGATGCCGCTGCCCAGGCTGAAACCGACAATAAAGTCTTCAAGGTCGGTCGGGGTCACCAGCATCACGGCCTGGCTGATGTCGTTATAGGCAATCGCCAACGCGACTTCCTCGGCCAGTGCGGTACTGGCCGATTCCGTGTGTTCGAGGTTGCAGTACTGATAACTCTGGCTGGCGGTGGGCGCGGGCGTTGTCAGGGCGGGCGCCGCGCACGCTGGGCGCTGGGCGTTCATGAAGTCTAGTCACCGGCGAAGTGTTCAGCGTGAAGACTAGGCGCGACAAAGGGTCGCGTCTAATCGTCAGTACTGATCTACCGATAGATGACGTCGATCAAGGTTCCAGCAACGATTACTGATAGAGCGCGAAACACGCCTCGGCCAGTGCCGAACGCGGCGCGCTGCGGCGCATGATCAGCCCCAGTTTGGCCAGGGTCTGCGCGTTTTCGATGGGTTGCAGCCGCAGGTGTTCGGTCAGGGCGTCGAGGCCGCCGTCCAGGGGCATCACCGCACAACACAGGCCGCCGTGCACGGCCTGCAGCAACTGATGGACGGCATCGGTTTGCAGCAACGGTTGTGGCGTCAGGCCCCGGCTGTGGAAGTTATGGTCGATGGATTGGCGAAAGTGCATGCCGCTGGTGAGCATGCCCAGAGGCAGCTCGATCAGCGCCTCCCAGCTCAGGGGCCTTTCGCCAAAACTGAAGAACCGTTGGTCGTACAGCAGGCCCATGCGGGTTTCGTCCAGGGCCAGGGAGTCAAAGCGCTCGGCGTCCAGGCGCTCAAGGTAGGACACGCCCAGGTCCAGGCGATTGCTCGCCAGTTGCTCAAGGATCTGTTCAGAACTCAACGCCGACAACTCAAAGCGCAGGCTGGGGTGTTGCTTGTGCAGTTGTTGCATCAAGGCCAGTGGATCAAAGCTCGACAGCGGCACCACGCCCAGGCGCAATGTCCCCACCAGGTTGCCCCGGCAGGCTGCCGCCTCGGCCTGCAGGCCGTCATAGGCTGCCAGCACCGTACGCGCCCACGCCAGCACCCGTTCGCCTGGGGCGGTAAAGCCCTCAAAGCGCTGGCCGCGATTGACCAGCGGCAGTTCCAGCTCTTCTTCCAGGCTGCGCAAGCGCATCGACAGCGTCGGCTGGGTAATGTGGCAGCGCGCGGCGGCCTGGCCGAAGTGACGGGTTTCGTCGAGGGCGATGAGGAATTTCAGTTGTTTGATGTCCATCTTCGCTCCGGGGCTCTTATTCCAATGGCGTAGGGATTCTAGCGCGTTTGCGTCATTGGTCGGACTGGAACCAAGGTCTGTAAGACTGGTCTAGTCTTTGGCATCTGGAAACCCAATCCCAAGGAGAGCGCACTATGAGTCTTTTTAGCTTTATCAAAGAAGCCGGCGAAAAAATCGTTGATCTGTTGACGCCGGGTAATGCGAACGCGAGTGAGCAGTTGAAGGATCACGTTGCCAAGGTTGGTCTGGGTAACCCGAATGTGCAGACCACGGTGGACGGCGACAAGGTGACGGTCACCGGTGAAGTCGCCAGCCAGGAAGAGAAAGAGAAGATTCTGTTGGCGCTGGGCAATATTGCCGGCGTGGCTACTGTTGACGATCAGATTACCGTGGCCCCAGGGGCCGTAGTGGTGGCTTCGCGCTTTGTCGTGGTGAAAAGCGGCGATACCCTCAGTGCGATCTCCAAGACCGTTTATGGCGATGCCAACAAGTACAACAAAATCTTCGAGGCCAACAAGCCGCTACTGTCGCACCCGGACAAAATCTACCCAGGGCAGACGCTGCGTATTCCTGAGTAAGCTTGTCCCCTTGTAGGAGCGAGCTTGCTCGCGAAGGTCGTTAACGATGACGCGGACATCCTGAATGAAAGCGCTGTCTAGACGTTTTTCGCGAGCAAGCTCGCTCCTACAACGGTAATCCTGAAATCAATTCCCGGTAATCCCCCACAGCAGCAAACTCCGCCGTATCCTTAGGCCCCTTGCGGCTGTCCGGCTGTTTGACCGCCAGCAAATGCCCTACGCCAAAATCCCGTGCACTGCGCAGAATCGGCAACGTATCGTCGATAAACAGGCTGCGCGCCGGGTCGAAGTCGATGTCCGCTTGCAATGCGTCCCAGAACTGCGGGTTTTCCTTGGCAAAACCATAGTCATGGGAGCTGATCAGGCGCTCGAAATATGGCGCCAACTCAATGCGTTCCAGCTTCAACGACAGCGAGTCGCGGTGGGCATTGGTGATCAGGATCACGCGTTTTCCGGCCTGTTTGATGGCTGCCAGGAAGGTATCGGCATCCGGTCGCAGGGCGATCAGGTGGGCGGTTTCCAGCTTGAGTTCGCGCACCGGGATCTTCAATTCGGCGCTCCAGAAGTCCAGGCAATACCATTGCAACTGTCCGGCGTTACGCTCGAACAGCGGCTGCAATTCCATCTCGGCCATGGCCTGGCTCACCCCGTGCAGTTCGGCATAGCGCCGGGGCAGGTGCTCCATCCAGAAGTGGTTGTCGAAATGCAGGTCGAGCAAAGTGCCGTCCATGTCCAGCAGGACGGTATCGATATCGGACCAGGGCAATGGAGGCATGGTGGGTTCTCAAGCAGGTAAGTAAATATATCCGACACAGACAATCGGAAAAGCCACGGTATAGTAACCCGATCACGCCAAGGAGCCCTTTATGCGCCAGAAACCCACCGTCCTCGCCCGCGAAATTGTCGCCAGTAGCCGTTTGTTCCGCGTGGAGCAAGTGCAGTTGCGCTTCTCCAATGGCGTTGAGCGGATCTACGAGCGCCTGGTGGGCCGTGGCGCAGGGTATGGCGCGGTGATGATCGTGGCGATGATCGACGCTGACCACGCGCTGCTGGTGGAAGAATACTGCGGCGGCACCGATGAATATGAGCTGTCCTTGCCCAAGGGCCTGATCGAACCGGGCGAAGACGTGCTGGCGGCGGCCGACCGTGAACTCAAGGAAGAGGCGGGCTACGGCGCACGGCAGTTGGAGCACTTGACCGAACTGTCCCTTTCCCCCGGCTACATGAGCCAGAAAATCCAGGTGGTGCTGGCCACCGATCTGTACGAAGAACGCCTAGAAGGTGACGAGCCCGAGCCGATGCGCGTGGACCGGGTCAACCTGCGCGAGCTTGCGCAACTGGCGCAGAACGCGCAGTTCAGCGAAGGCCGTGCCCTGGCCGCGTTGTACCTGGTGCGAGACCTGCTGACCCAGCGCGGAGCGTACCAGCCATGAGCGAGTTGTTCCTCGGCCACCCGTACATTGCTCCGGTGATTGAACTGGCCCGCCAGGCCGGCGAGGTCATCCTGCCGTACTGGCGCGCCGATGTGGCCGTGACGGCCAAGGCGGATGATTCGCCGGTCACCGCCGCCGACCTGGCCGCCCATCACCTGATTCTCGCCGGCCTCACCGCGCTGGACCCGAGCATCCCGGTGCTGTCGGAAGAAGACGCCGATATCGACCAGAGCGTGCGCGCTGGCTGGCAGCGCTGGTGGCTGGTGGACCCGCTGGATGGCACCAAGGAATTTATCAGCGGCAGTGAAGAATTTACCGTCAACATTGCCTTGATCGAACACGGGCGGGTGGTGTTTGGCGTGGTGTCGATGCCCACTAGCGGCCGCTGTTACTTCGGTGGTGCCGGCCTTGGGGCGTGGCGCTCCGATGTGAATGCTGCGCCCCGGCAGATCCAGGTGCGGCAGAAACCCGCCGTAGGCGAGGCGTTTACTGTGGTTGCCAGCCGTCGCCATACCAGCCCTGAGCAGGAGCGCTTGCTCGACGGTTTGAGTGAAGGGTTGGGGGCGTTGAAACTGGCCAATATCGGCAGCTCCCTGAAATTTTGCCTGTTGGCCGAAGGCAGCGCCGATTGCTATCCACGCCTGGCGCCGACCTCACAGTGGGACACCGCCGCCGCCCAAGGCGTGCTGGAGGGCGCAGGCGGCGAAGTGTTGGAGTTGAATGGCCAGCCGTTCAGCTACCCGGCGCGTGCGTCGCTGTTGAACCCGTTCTTCCTGGCCTTGCCGGCCAAGGCTGCGTGGCGCGAGCGCTTGCTGGCGCTGGCCCGTTCTTGAAGGCAATGCAGAACAAAATGTGGGAGCGGGCTTGCTCGCGAATGCGGCAGGTCAGTCAGCACATGTATTGACTGACACTCCGCTATCGCGAGCAAGCCCGCTCCCACATAAGCCCTGTGCCCACATTGGTTATGCGTTGTGGGGTTTAGCGGTGCAGGACGTACTGCCCGGTAAACGCCACCGCCTGTTCTTCACTGCCCTCATTGACAATCCACGTCTGCAACGCCAGCCGCGCCCGGCCATGGCGTTTGTAGGTCGCCAAAAAGCGCTTCCACACCTTGTCCTCCGGGGCCTGGCAAATCGCCGTGGCATCCTGGGTGACAGGCAGCGGGTAGCTGATCTGCCCTTCCTGGATCACGATGTGCCCGTCTTCGATCCCTTCCTCGCGCAATTGCAGGTGCAGCCAGCCCCAACCCGCCAGCACGGCGCCGCAGTACAGGCTGCCGCCGAACATGGTGCTCT
Organism: Pseudomonas sp. 25 R 14; assembly: GCF_900004755.1. Classification (NCBI taxonomy): domain Bacteria; kingdom Pseudomonadati; phylum Pseudomonadota; class Gammaproteobacteria; order Pseudomonadales; family Pseudomonadaceae; genus Pseudomonas; species Pseudomonas sp. 25 R 14. The sequence goes on from NZ_CVTS01000069.1 coordinate 87,543, forward strand.
TGTGGTTGATATTGGCTTGCAAGGGTAAGTGCAGGCGCAGTTGCCGATCCTGCCAGTCGAGTACCTTGAGGCCCATCTCCCGGGTCAGGGGGATGTCATGGTGCAGAATGGATTCCAGGTAACGGCTATCGCGGCTCATGGCGGTCTCTTGGCGGGTGGGAAAGGTCATTCGTCATCGGCGTGCTGGTTACCGCTGTCGGCAAAGTTCAGCCCATGCTTGCGCAGCTTGTCATGCAGGGTTTTGCGCGGCACCCCGAGGGCTTCGGCCAGGCTGCGCATGGAGCTGTGAGGGCGACCGAGTTCGGCGGCGATCAAGGCTTTTTCAAAGTGTTCGACTTGCTCACTCAAGCCTCCGGTAGACATCGGCACACCGGGCGCCGGCCCGTCCGGTGCGCTGTCCAGGGCCAATTCCAGGCCAAGGGCGAAGCGTTCGGCGACGTTTTGCAGTTCGCGCACGTTGCCGGGCCAGTTATGGCGCAGCAGCATTGCCCGTTGGCCGGGTTGCAACTCATGCAGCGGCAGGCCGTGGCGGCTGCTGGCCTCGTCGGCGAAGTGCTGGAACAGCATCAAGGCATCTTCGCCACGCTCACGCAGGGGTGGAATGCGCAGTGGCGCGACATTCAGGCGGTAGTACAAGTCCGCACGAAAGCGGCCCTGGTCGGCGGACTGGCGCAGGTCTTCCTTGGTGGCGGCGATGATGCGGATATCCAGCGGGATCTGCTGATTACCCCCCAGGCGCTCGACCACACGCTCCTGCAACAGGCGCAGCAACTTGACCTGCACATCCAGGCTCATGCTCTCGATTTCATCGAGGAACAAGGTCCCGCCGTTGGCAAATTCGAACTTGCCGATCCGCCGCTTCTGCGCCCCGGTAAATGCTCCCGGTTCATGGCCGAACAGTTCGCTTTCCACCACGGACTCAGCCAGCGCCCCGGCGTTGATGGCAACGAAGGGCCCGGTGCGGCGGTTCGACAGGTCGTGCAGGGCGCGCGCCACCACTTCCTTGCCGGCCCCGGTTTCACCGAGGATCAGCACATCGGCGCGGGTCGCCGCCAGCGCACCTATCTGCTCGCGCAGGCGCAGCATTGGCGCCGATTGGCCCACCAGGCGCGTGCTCAGTTGCTGGCGATCGCTCAGGGCCAGGCGCAGGCTGCGGTTGTCCAGCACCAGTCGGCGCAGGGCCAGGGCGCGGCGTACGCTGTCGAGCAGGGCGTCGCTGGCAAAGGGTTTTTCGAGGAAATCATAGGCGCCGGCGCGCATCGCCTGCACCGCCAGTGGCACATCGCCGTGGCCGGTGATCAGCAGCACCGGCAACTCCGGATCCTGGCCGTGGAGTTCGGCGAGCAGCTCCAGGCCGTCCATGCCGGGCATGCGAATGTCGCTGACCACCACCCCCGGCCAGTCGCGCGACAGCTGCGCCGTAAGGCCGGTGGCTTCGCCAAGGGGCAGGACTTTCAGCCCGGCCAGGTCCAGGGTCTGGCACAGGGCCTGACGCAGGTGTGGATCATCGTCGATCAACACCACCTGAATCTGGTTATCGATACTCATACACTGCGGTCCTCGGACGGTTGCAGACTGACGCCGGGTGCTCCGGCGCGCAGTTTCAAGGTTATCAGTGCGCCGCCTTCCTTGTGGTTGGCGAACAACAGTTCACCACCAAAGGCACGCATCAGGGTGTCACAGATGGCCAGGCCCAACCCCAGGCCCTGAGTGCGGGTCTTGGTGGTGTAGAAGGGTTCGCCGGCGCGGCCCAGGGCCTCCATGCAGAACCCCGGCCCGTTGTCGCGGATGTACAGGTTGACGCCCTGTTCGGTGGATTCGGCACTCAGCCACAGTTTGCGCGGCGGACCTTTTTCGGTCAGGGCGTCCAGGGCATTGGCCAGCAGGTTGCCCAGCACTTGGCGCAAGCGGGTTTCCCCGGCTTCTACCCACAAGGATGCCTCTGGCAAGTCGCGGATCAGCTCCACTTCCATGGAGCGCCGGCGCTTGGCCAGCAACGCCAGTGCATCGTCCAGGGCCGGCTGCAGGGCCACGCTTTCCGGGGCATGGCGGTCGCGGCGGGCAAACGCGCGCAAATGCGCGATGATCGAGGCCATGCGCCCGGTCAGTTCGCTGATCAGCTTGAGATTGCCCCGGGCATCGTCGGTGCGCTGGTGGTCGAGGAGAATCTCGGCGTTTTCCGCGTAACTGCGGATGGCCGCCAGGGGTTGGTTGAGTTCATGGCTGATACTGGCCGACATGGTGCCCAGCGCCGACAGTTTGCCGGCCTGCACCAGATCGTCCTGGGCGCGCACCAGTTCCTGCTGGGCATTTTCGCGCTCCAGCACTTCCTGGCGCAGGCGGCGGTTGAGGCCTTCGAGGTCGCTGGTCCGTTCAGCCACGCGCATTTCCAGCTCGCGCCGGGCCTTGGCTTCAAAGGCAATGCGTTCCAGGTAATGACGCCTGCGCTGCATCATCAGGCCCAGCAGCAGCATCAGCACTAGCAAGGTCGCGCCGCCGACCGCGACTACCGTGCGTACAGGGCGATCGATCAAGGTGCGCGGAGCGAGGATTTCCACATTCCAGCCGGTTTCGGCGATTTCGGTGGATTGGCGCAGCCAGGCGCTGGAGCTGAAATTCAGGGGCTGCGGATCGCGGGTCGGGTAGGGCTGGATCGCGATGATGGCCTGGCGCTCGGCCTCGGTCAGTGGCCGGGTGGTGCGAAAACGCCATTGTGGGCGTGAGGTCAGGATCACCACGCCATTGTGGTCGGTGACCAGCAATTGCTCGGGGGTCTGGCCCCAGAGGCTTTCGGTGTGGTCCAGGTCGACCTTGACCACCAGCACGCCGATCACATGCTCGTCTTCGCGGACTGCGGCGGCGAAGAAATACCCGCGCTTGGCCGAAGTGGTCCCCAGGCCGAAGAAACGACCCAGGCGCCCGGCCATGGCCTCACTGAAGTAAGGCCGAAAAGAAAAGTTGCGGCCGACGAAGCTGTCTTGTTTGTCCCAGTTCGAGGCGGCCAGGGTCTTGCCGCGAGTGTCCATCAGGTACATCACTTCCACGCCCGCCTGGGCCGCTACCTGCTTGAGCAATTGGTTGGCGGCGACCAGGTTGGTACTGACGTGGGGCGCTGCCAGGGCGGTGCGCAGGGCCGGCAGGTCGCCGAGGATTTGCGGCAACACTTCGTAGCGGTGCAGGGTACCCAGCAGGTTGGCGACGTACAGGTCGAGGGTCTGGCGGTTCTGCCCGGCCAGCTCGCTGCGGTAGTAACGCTCGGCCAGATGCTCCAGCGGCCACAGCAGTGGCGCCAGGCACAATGCCAGCAAGGCCAGGCTGCGCCAGCGGGGTCTGCGTGGAAGGGGTGGAGTCATGTAAGTCTGCGCCTGTGGGTACAGGCGCATTATGCCTAGTGCTGCTGTGCAAGACACTCGCGCAATGCTTCGCGCCACTGCGGTTGGCTAACGTGCCAGTGTTGTTGCAGGCGGCTGCAATCGAGGCGCGAGTTCAACGGGCGTTTGGCGGGCGTTGGGTACTCACTGGCGCGAATCCCTTCCAGCGCGGCGCATGCCTTGCCTTCGGCCAGCAGTTGCTCGCCGATGGCCTGGGCAAAGCCGAACCATGAGGTTTCGCCCTGGGCTGTCAGGTGATACACGCCCCAGTCCCCGGCCTGGCCAGCCTGCCAGCGCTCGATCAGGGCGCGGGTGCTGTTGGCGATGGTCCCGGCCCAGGTCGGCGCGCCAATCTGGTCGGCGACGATACGCATGTGAGGTTTTTCCTGGAGCAGACGCTGCATGGTCAGCAGGAAATTCTTGCCGTGGCTCGAATACACCCAACTGGTGCGCAGGATCAGGTACTGACCACCCACTGCCGCGATGGCCTGTTCGCCCGCCAGTTTGCTCGCGCCGTAGACACCCAACGGGTTGGGAGCATCGTCTTCGGTGTAGGGCGCAGGCTTGCTGCCGTCGAACACGTAGTCGGTGGAGTAGTGGATCAGCGGGGTGCCCAAGGCCTTGGCTTCTTCGGCCAGGATACCGGGCGCCGTGGCATTGATCGCGAAGGCCACATCGGGCTCGTTCTCGGCCTGATCGACAGCGGTATGCGCCGCCGCGTTGATGATCAACCCGGGGCGATGGCTGCGTACCTGTTGGCGGATCTGCTCGGGGTTGGCCAGGTCGAGCTGGTCGCGACCGAGCACGACTAACTCCCCCAGGCCCTGGAGCCGCTGTTGCAGCTCGCGGGAAACCTGGCCGTGTTGGCCGGTGATGAGGATTTTCAAGGCGCTGCTCATGGGAATAGGTCGGCTTCCAGCAGGGGCTTGCCGTGCTGATCCTTGGCAGACAGTTGTGGCGGCTCGGTCAGTTGCCAGTCAATGGCCAGTGTTGGGTCATTCCACACAATGCAGCGCTCGGCACTTGGCTGGTAATAGTCGGTGGTTTTGTAGAGAAACTCGGCGAAGTCGCTCAACACCACGAAGCCATGGGCGAACCCTTCGGGTACCCACAGTTGACGATGATTCTGCGCGGACAGGCGCACGCCCACCCATTGGCCGAAATTCGGTGAATTGCGGCGGATGTCGACCGCCACGTCCAACACTTCACCTGCGCTGACGCGCACCAGTTTGCCCTGGGTGTGTTCCAACTGGTAATGCAGGCCGCGCAACACGCCTTTCTGTGAGCGGGAATGGTTGTCCTGGACAAAATTGCGCGTAAGGCCAGTCGCCTCTGCAAATGCGCGGGCGTTGAAACTCTCGTAGAAAAAACCGCGTTCATCACCAAACACCTTGGGTTCGATGATCAATACGCCGGGCAAGGTGGTTTCGACGATATTCACCGGGGCTCTCCCGCCAGGGCAAACAGGTACTGTCCATAGCCGGTTTTGCCAAAATACGTCGCCCGTGCGAGCAAATGCTCGCGGTCGATCCAGCCGCTCTGGTAGGCGATTTCTTCCAGGCACGCCACTTTCAAACCCTGGCGGTGCTCGATGGTTTGTACATATTGCGAGGCTTCCAGCAGGCTGTCGTGGGTACCGGTGTCGAGCCAGGCGAAGCCGCGACCGAAGCGCTCAACCTGAAGGTCGCCTCGTTGCAGGTAGGCGTTGTTGACGTCGGTGATCTCCAGTTCGCCGCGTGGTGATGGCTTGATCGATTTGGCAATCTGGATCACGTCGTTGTCGTAGAAGTACAGGCCCGTTACGGCATAGCTGGATTTGGGTTTGAGTGGCTTTTCTTCGATAGACAGCGCGCGGCCTTCGCTATCGAAATCGATCACGCCAAAGCGCTCCGGGTCTTTGACCCAGTAGCCGAATACCGTGGCGCCTTTGCCGCGCTTGACGGCGCTGTGCAATTGTTGGCTGAAGCTCTGGCCGTGGAAGATGTTGTCGCCCAGAATCAGGCACACGGGATCATTGCCGATAAACGCTTCACCAATCAGGAACGCCTGGGCCAGGCCGTCAGGGCTGGGCTGTTCGGCATAGCTGAAGGTGACCCCGAACTGGCTGCCGTCTCCCAGCAGATTGCGGTATTGCGGCAGGTCCGCGGGGGTCGAGATCACCAGGATTTCCTTGATCCCAGCCAGCATCAGCACCGAGATCGGGTAGTAGATCATCGGTTTGTCATAGACTGGCAACAACTGCTTGGACACGCCCAGGGTAATGGGGTGCAGGCGTGTACCAGAGCCGCCGGCCAATACAATTCCCTTCATCATGCGATCAGATCCTTTAGGTCGGTGTTGCCCAGTCGTTGTCCTTGATAGCTGCCGTCCTGGACCCTGCGGCACCACTCCAGGTTATCCAGATACCACTGAACGGTCTTGCGCAGGCCGGTTTTGAAGGTTTCTTCAGGAACCCAACCCAATTCGCGCTCGATCTTGCTGGCATCGATAGCGTAGCGCTGGTCGTGGCCTGGACGATCCTTGACGAAAGTGATCAGGTCGCTGAACTGGGCAACGCCGGCCGGGCGCTGTGGCGCCAGCTCTTCGAGCAGTGCGCAGATGCCACGCACCACGTCGATGTTCTTCTGCTCGTTGTGCCCGCCGATGTTGTAGGTCTCGCCCACCACACCTTCGGTGACCACTTTGAGCAGCGCACGAGCGTGGTCTTCGACAAACAACCAGTCGCGCACTTGCAGGCCGTCGCCGTACACCGGCAGGGCTTTGCCTGCCAGGGCATTGAGGATCACCAGCGGGATGAGTTTCTCGGGGAAGTGGAACGGCCCGTAGTTGTTCGAGCAGTTGGTCAGCAGCACCGGCAAGCCGTAGGTGCGCTGCCAGGCACGGACCAGGTGGTCGGACGCCGCCTTGCTGGCGGAGTAAGGCGAGCTTGGCGCGTAAGGCGTGGTTTCGGTGAACAGGTCATCTACACCATGCAAGTCGCCATACACTTCGTCGGTGGAAATGTGATGGAAACGGAAGGCGCTCTTGGCCGGCTCTGCCAACTGTTGCCAGTAGGCGCGAGTGGCTTCAAGCAGGCTGTAGGTGCCGACGATGTTGGTCTGGATAAAATCCGACGGGCCATCGATGGAGCGGTCGACATGGGACTCGGCCGCCAGGTGCATGATGGCCTGGGGCTGGAAGCGTGCCAGCACTGCGCTGACGGTGGCCTGGTCGATGATATCGGCCTGGACGAACTCATAACGGGTGTTGGTTGCGATGCTGGTCAGCGACTCAAGATTACCGGCATAGGTCAGTTTGTCGAGGTTGAGCACTTCATGCCCGGTGTGTTGAATCAAGTGCCGGATCAGAGCGGAACCGATAAATCCTGCACCGCCGGTAATGAGAATGCGCATGTCAGAAGCCCTTTTCCTTAGACAGACATAAAGCGAATGGAGCATAGCTTGTGTTGTGGCGCAGGCCGGTGCAAGGGCGCGTGGTCAGATTGCTGGCTTGGCTGTCGCCCAGGGGGTTGCGCAACCCCCGTAAACAATGGCGATATAAGCGCCAGATAAAAAACCAGGGGCTGTCAGATGTTGCTCGATACATTGATCCACCGCGCCAGTTTGCCGTGCCCACAGGTCGGACCTGGGCAAGCCTTGCAGTTGCTTGAGCAGCATTACGGCCTCGGTGGCACGCTGCAGTCCCTGGGCAGCCAGCAAGATCTCAATTACCGGGTCGACAGTGATCGTGGGCGCTTCGTCCTGAAAATCTGCCGTGGCGAGTACGCGGCCATCGAGTTGCACGCCCAGCATGCGGCCCTGGCGCACTTGCAGGCACACGCCAGCGTCCGAGTGCCCAAGGTCATCAGCACCCTCGCCGGCGAACAACTGTTGAGTCTGACGGTTGCCGGGCAGGCCGTGCATCTGCGGCTGCTGGACTATATCGACGGCCAGCCGCTGACCCACCTGCCGCACCTGGATCGTGGGGTGATCGAAGGTTTCGGCCGGCTATGCGGGCAGATGAGCCAGGCATTGGCTGGCTTCACCCATGCGGGGCTTGCGCGCACCCTGCAATGGGACCCGCGCCACGCGCTGGAGCTGATCAGGCATTTATTGTCGACACTCGACAACGTGCCCCAGCGCGCGGCCCTGGAGCGGGTCGCGGTACAGGTCGAGCAGCACCTGCGCCCCTTGGCGGATCAATTGCCCTGGCAGGCCGCGCACATGGACATCACCGATGACAATGTGATGTGGCAGCGCGATACCCAGCAGCATTGGCAGGTGCAGGGCGTTATCGATTTCGGTGACTTGGTGCACACCTGGCGGATTGCTGATATGTCGGTGACTTGCGCCGCGCTACTGCACCACGCCGAAGGTGACCCGTTTGCGATCCTGCCGGCGATCCAGGCCTATCACGCGCTGACTCCGTTGCAACCGCAAGAGTTGCAGGCGTTGTGGCCGCTGATTGTGGCCCGCGCGGCGGTCCTGGTGTTGAGCAGTGAACAGCAACAGCGCCTGGACCCGGATAACACCTACCTGTTGAAGAATGCCGAGCACGAGTGGGAAATATTCCAGGTTGCCCTCTCGGTACCCTTCGAACTGATGGAAGCGGCGATCCTGGCGTGCGTCGGTACAAGCCTGGCGCCGCTGGCCAGCGAAGGGTTTGCCCCGCTGCTACCGAGCCTGGTGGGGCGCGAATTCGCACTGATCGACCTGGGCGTGCTCAGTCCGCATTTCGAGGCGGGAAACTGGGAAACCCCCGGCATCGACCAACATCTATTACAGCAAGCGGCAGCGGTCCATGGCCTGGCGGCCAGCCGTTATGGTCAATATCGGCTGTCCCGCACGCTGCCTGACTGCGCGACCGAACCCGAGACCTTCGCGCTGCACGTCGAACTGCATGCGCCCCAAGGCACTGCCGTACAAGCACCGTTTGCCGGCACCCTGCGCAGCACGACCGATGGCGGCTTATGTGTGCACAGCGCGGAACTGAATGTACGACTCTGGGGGGTGAAACCCGCGTTGCAACCCGGTGCAGCGGTGCTCAAGGGCCAGGTCCTGGGTGAGGCTGGCGGGCCATTACGGGTGCAGTTGTGCCGCGTCGATCTTGAGCCGCCGTTGTTCTGCACGCCATCGCGCGCTGCGGCCTGGCAGGCGCTGTGCCCGTCCCCGGCGACGTTGCTGGGCCTTGCCTGTGACGCTGAGCCGGAGCTGGATCCAGACGCCTTGCTGGCCCGGCGCGATGCCAGCTTCGCCCGCTCGCAAAAGCACTATTACGTTGACCCGCCGCGCATCGAGCGCGGCTGGCGCAATCATCTGATCGATATGCAGGGCCGTTCCTATCTGGACATGCTCAACAATGTCGCGGTGCTGGGCCACGGCCATCCGCGCATGGCACAGGTGGCAGCACGGCAGTGGTCGTTGCTCAACACCAACTCGCGTTTTCATTACGCCGCGATTGCCGAGTTTTCCGAGCGGCTGCTGGCGCTGGCGCCGGATTCCATGGACCGCGTATTCCTGGTCAACAGTGGTACCGAAGCCAACGACCTGGCGATCCGCCTGGCCTGGGCCTACAGCGGCGGGCGCGACATGCTCAGCGTGCTGGAGGCCTATCACGGCTGGTCGGTGGCGGCGGATGCGGTGTCCACCTCGATCGCCGACAACCCCCAGGCCTTGAGCAGCCGGCCGGACTGGGTGCATCCCGTGACCGCGCCCAACACTTATCGAGGCGAATTCCGCGGCCCGCACAGTGCACCGGATTATGTGCGCAGCGTCGAGCACAACCTGGCGAAGATCGCCGCCAGCAAGCGCCAACTGGCGGGTTTTATCTGCGAGCCGGTGTATGGCAATGCGGGCGGTATCTCCCTGCCGCCAGGCTATTTGCAGCAGGTGTATGCCCTGGTTCGCGCCCGGGGTGGGGTATGTATCGCCGATGAAGTGCAGGTCGGCTATGGCCGCATGGGGCATTTCTTCTGGGGTTTTGAAGAGCAGGGCGTGGTGCCGGACATCATCACCATGGCCAAGGGCATGGGCAACGGCCAGCCTCTGGGCGCGGTGATCACCCGCCGGGAAATCGCCGAAGCGCTGGAGGCTGAGGGCTACTTCTTCTCGTCTTCGGGCGGCAGTCCAGTCAGTTGCCGGATTGGCATGGCGGTGCTGGACGTGATGGATGAGGAAAAACTCTGGGAAAACGCCCAAGTGGTCGGCGGGCATTTCAAGGTGCGGCTGGAGGCGTTGATCGCACGGCATCCGCTGGTGGGGGCGGTGCATGGCTCGGGTTTCTATCTGGGGTTGGAGCTGGTGCGGGATCGGCAGACCCTGGAGCCAGCGACGCAAGAGACCGCGAAGTTGTGTGATCGCCTGCGCGAGCTGGGGATTTTCATGCAGCCGACGGGGGACTACCTGAACATCCTCAAGATCAAACCGCCGATGGTGACGTCCAGACGCAGTGTGGATTTCTTTGTCGACATGCTGTCGAAGGTGTTGGATGAAGGGCTGTAGACCCCTTTCAATGACTTGAAATGAGATCAACACTGTTGATTGGATTTCAATTTTAAATTCGATTGTTATCGGGAATATTTTGTATTTTTTCGATAGATGGAGATCGGTCAGCTTTAAAAGCCGATTTTTATCCGTTATAAAGTCGTCCAGCATTCCCCTTTCTGTCATCGGCCATGGTTATCCTGGCCGCTGACCACCGCCCAGGAGATGATTCATGAGCCGTATCGTTACCGTCGCCGCTACCCAGATGGCTTGTTCCTGGGATCTTGAAGCCAACATCGAGACCGCTGAAAAGCTGGTCCGTGAGGCCGCCGCCAAAGGCGCGCAGATCATCCTGATCCAGGAACTGTTCGAGAGCCCGTACTTCTGCCAGAAGCCGAACCCGGACTACCTGCAACTGGCGACCTCGGTGGCCGACAACGTGGCCATCAAGCACTTCCAGAAAATCGCCAAGGAACTGCAAGTGGTCCTGCCGATCAGCTTCTTCGAGCTGGCCGGCCGTGCGCGCTTCAACAGCATCGCGATCATTGATGCCGATGGCTCCAACCTCGGGATTTATCGTAAAAGCCACATCCCGGATGGCCCTGGCTACCACGAAAAGTACTACTTCAACCCGGGCGATACCGGCTTCAAAGTGTGGAACACCCGCTACGCGAAAATCGGCGTGGGCATCTGCTGGGACCAGTGGTTCCCGGAATGTGCCCGCAGCATGGCGCTGCAAGGCGCAGAAATCCTGTTCTACCCGACCGCCATCGGCAGCGAGCCACACGACAAGAGCATTTCCTCCCGTGACCACTGGCAGCGCGTGCAGCAAGGTCATGCCGGCGCCAACCTGATGCCGCTGATCGCCAGCAACCGTATCGGCAACGAAGAGCAGGACGGCTACGACATCGACTTCTACGGCTCGTCGTTCATTGCCAACCAGTTCGGCGAAAAAGTCCAAGAGCTCAACGAAACCGAAGAAGGCATCCTGGTGCACAGCTTCGACCTCGATGAGCTTGAACACATCCGCAGCGCGTGGGGCTCGTTCCGTGATCGTCGGCCGAACCTGTACGGCGCACTCAAGACCCTCGACGGTTCCCTGGAGTCCTGATCGCCATGACCACTTTGCACAGCACGCCTCGCGCTGACGGCTTCCATATGCCAGCCGAGTGGGCACCCCAGACCCAGGCCTGGATGATCTGGCCCGAGCGCCCGGACAACTGGCGCCTGGGCGGCAAGCCAGCGCAGGCGGCCCATGTGGCGGTGGCCAAGGCCATTGCGCGCTTTGAGCCGGTGACGGTCGCGGTGTCGGCCGGCCAGTACGAAAACGCCCGGGCGCGCCTGGATGTGCCGAATATTCGCGTGGTGGAGATGTCCAGCGACGACGCGTGGGTACGCGACAGCGGGCCGACCTTCGTGATCAATGACCAGGGTGAAGTCCGTGGCGTGAACTGGGACTTCAATGCCTGGGGCGGGTTTGACGGTGGCTTGTATGCGCCGTGGAACCGCGACTCCCAGGTGGGCGGCAAGATCCTTGAGATCGAGCGCAGCCCGCGTTATCGCACCGAGGGGTTTGTGCTCGAAGGTGGTTCGATTCACGTCGACGGTGAAGGCACGCTGATCACCACCGAGGAATGTCTGCTCAACCGCAATCGCAACCCGCATCTGGATCGTGGGCAAATCGAAGCGGTACTCAGCGCCAACCTGGCGGTGGATAAGATCATCTGGCTGCCCGACGGTCTGTTCAACGACGAAACCGACGGCCATGTGGATAACTTCTGCTGCTACGTGCGTCCGGGTGAAGTGTTGCTGGCCTGGACCGATGACTCGCAAGACCCGAACTATGTGCGCTGCCATGCCGCCATGGACGTGCTGCAAAACAGCACTGACGCCAAGGGGCGCGCGTTTATCGTGCATAAAATGCCGATTCCGGGGCCGTTGTATGCGACCGAGGAAGAGTGCGCCGGGGTTGACCCGGTGGACGGTTCCCAGGAGCGTAATCCGACCGTGCGGTTGGCCGCCTCCTACGTCAACTTCCTGATCGTCAACGGCGGCATCGTCGCGCCGAGCTTTGATGACCCGCTGGATGAACGCGCCCGGGAAATCCTCCAGGGTCTGTTCCCGCAACATGAAGTGGTGATGGTGCCAGGTCGTGAACTGTTACTGGGCGGCGGCAATATCCATTGCCTGACCCAACAACAGCCCGCACCGCACAAAATCTGAGTGCAGTTGTAACAGCCGATTTCCCGGGAAAGCGGCTGCTTGCCAGCCAGTGCACTTGGCAGTAACAGCAAGCCCATGGCCCATCAGGGCCGTGGGCTTTTTTGTGCCTGGCGTCCGATAACCCGGGCTTATTGGCACAGCTCTGTATCGGCGCTGTGACAGTGATCGGGGTTTGTGACTGCGCAGTTCTGTCATAAACCTTGAGTAAGTTAGCCGCTCAAGCAGTAGGAGAGAGCGCTGAAATGAACGCCGATATCAACCTGGTCTATAAACGCGCGCCCCATCCCCTGGCAGTACGGGGCGACGCGATTCACGCGCTGGCACTCTGGTTGAAGGCCAACGGCTCGCGCCGGATCAGGCAGGCTGACCCGCGGCGGGTGATGAGTGAGCGTTATCCAGCGGGGTTGTTCAGCGAGGATGAAATGCAGGTGTTGTGCGAGTTGATACAGAACTGACGGGCACTGACTATCCAAATGTGGGAGCAAGCTCGCTCCCACATGAACCGCATGTGGCTTAGAAGTTATAGGTCCCAGTGACCACCAGGCTACGCGGGTCACCGAACTGGATCTGGTTGGCGCTGGTCGCCGACGCGTAGTACGTCTTGTCGCTGATGTTGTTCAGTGCTGCTTTCACATCCCATTCCTTGTGCCGGAACCCGGCCAGGGCGTCCCAGCGGCCATAGCCCGGCAATACAACGGTGTTGGCGTTGTCGGCATAACGCTCGCCCACCAGGGTCAGGCCGGTTTCGGCGTACCAGCCCATTTCCGGTTTCCAGGTGACGAACAGACTGGCGTTGCGCTTGGCCACGTCGCTGATGCGTTTGCCTTCAAAGCCGTTGTTGTCTTTGACGACCTTGGCATCCTGCACACCGACGCCGCCGCGTACATACCAGTTGCCGACGATTTTGCCGGTGGTGGTCAGCTCGATCCCTCGGGAGCGTTGCTCGCCGCTGAGCAGGGTGACGAGCGGGTTCTCCGGGTCGCGGGTGCGGCGGTTGTACAGCTCCAGTTCATAGACGGCGAGGGTGGTGCTCAGGCGGTCGTCGAGCCAGTCGCTCTTGACTCCGATTTCCTTTTGTTTGGTCAGCTCGGGGCTCAGGTCGTTGGCATTGCCGGCCGCATTCGGGGTGATGCCGATCAGGCCGCCACCGGTGGGGGAAAACGTCTTGCTCCACGATGCATAGAACGAGTGGTTCTCCACCGGCGTCCACACCACGCCCAGCCGTGGGCTGGTGTTGTGGCTGTCGACCTTTCGCCGAGCGTTGGTGACCTTGCTGGTGGTGTCCACTTCGAAGCGGTCGTAGCGCAGGCCGGCGAGCACTTGCCATTGGTCGTTCAGGCGCAGTTGGTCCTGCACGTACAGGCCCTGGCTTTCGACTTCGGTGTGGTTATTGCTGGAAACAAACATCGGCCCGGTATGGCTCAGATGGCGATTGGGGTGCTTGAGATCCAGGCTGGGGACCGCTTGGCCGCCGTCCTTGACGGCCGTTGAGGTCGACAGTTTAGGGTCACGGCGCTGGCTGCCCAGCTCAATGCCGGTCAGCAGGCGATGCTCCAGGCCAAAGGTGTTGAAGCCGCCTTCAAGCTCGACGTTGTTGAACACATTGCGGGTCGTCAGGTCCTGCTGCCAGCGCTGGCGCCCGACGGTGTTGGTCTTGGCGTCGTAGCCGGTCAGGTAGGTGTTGTCGAAGTCACTGTCGAGTTTGAACACGCCCAGGGTGTGGCGCAGTTGCCAACTGTCGTTGAGCTCATAGGCGAGCTTGGAGCGCAGCGATTGGGTGGTGTCGTCGATGTAGTCGCGCGGGTCGCCGTAGGTGGTGTCGCGGCTCACATCGGCCGGGCGTCCACGCACACCAGGGATGCCACGGTCCGGGGTGCGGTCGTAGCGGCTGTATTCGTATTGCACCAGCCAGTTCAATTGCGGGGTCAGTTGCCAGCTCATCGACGGTGCGAACAGTTTACGGTTGCCGCTGATGTTGTCGCGCAAGCTGTCGGTGTCCTCGTTCCCCATGTTCAGCCGCAGGCTGATGTTGTCCGTCGGGTCGGCGCTCAAGTCGGTGTACAGGCTGCGCGTCCCGTTTGTGCCGCCCTGGGCTTCGATACTGGAAGCACGCCCGGCCTGGGGCAGCTTGCTGACGCGGTTGACGATCCCGCCCTGGCCACCACGCCCGTACAGCACTGCGGCTGGGCCTTTGAGCACGTCGATGCGCTCGATGTTGTGCAGGTCGCGCACGTATTGGCTGTCGTCACGGATGCCATCGAGGTAGAAGTCGCTGCTGGCTTCGAAGCCGCGGATACGCAGGCTGTCGAAGCGGGTATCGGCGCCGCTGCTGACGTTGGGGATACCACTCAAGGCCTGGCCCAGATCGTTGGTGCCGTAGGCGCGCAGGTTCTCGGTCTTCACCGAGTCGATCGCCTGGGGTACGTAGCGCACCGGCGTGGCCGTGCGCGTGGCGGTGTTGGTGTTTTTGACGCGCGGATCGTCCTCGTCAGCTTCTGCACTGATGGAGGTAGCGGGCAGTGTCGTCGCGGCGCCGGCAAATCCGGCGCACAGCAGTGCAGAAAGCCCAAGGGTCATGGGCGTCAGGCGAGAGGCAGGCATTAAGGGGGTGCATCCGTAAGAGGGAGGGAAAAATTGCGCGCGAATGATAATGCTTGCCATTTGCTGGCGTGATTTATTCTTGTGCTGTTGGCGCGAATAAATATTTCTAAATATTTCTGCGTGTTTTTATGGGTTTTTTTGTCGCATCGGAAAATGCGTTACCCGCCAGCGCTTATTCACGTTATGAGTCGGCTGAGCGTCTATAACGCGTAAATAGTGGCCAAATAATATTGCTTAGACTTTTTTCGCCTAAATTCAGACGATTCACTAAATTGACACGTGGTTCAGGGCACGGATAGGATTCGCCTCAACGCCTGTGGCTAACCGCCATGACTTCTCTATAAAAAAATGGCCCGCGGCATGTTCGGTCGTCCGCGGGCCTTTTTTTATCCGGGGAAAGTCGATACCAAAAAATCCAAACGGAGCCAGGTGTCACAGCGCGTACTCAACCAGTAATAAGGAATAAAAAAATGTTGAAGCAACGGATGGGTCTGATCGCTCTGGGGATTTTGAGCGCTACTCAGGCAATGGCAAACGACCAGGAGCAATCCAAGGGCTTCGTGGAAGACAGCCACCTGAACATCGCGGCGCGTAATGCGTATATCAGCCGCGATTACAAAGACGGCGGTAAAGATAAAGCCGAATGGGGCCAGGGCTTCATCGGTAAGTTCGAATCCGGCTTCACCCAAGGCACCGTCGGTGTGGGTGTGGACGTGATTGGCCAATACGCCATTCGTCTGGATGGTGGTAAAGGTCGCAGCGGCGCTGGTGGCATCAACTTCTTCAAACAAGGCGACAGCGGCGCAGCACCACACGACCTGGCCAAGGGCGGCGCAGCCGTCAAGGCTCGTATCTCCAACACTGTGCTGAAGTACGGTGACCAGATGCCAGCCGTGCCGGTCCTGCAGTACGACAACTCCCGTCTGTTGTCGGAAACCTACACCGGTACCTCGATCGTCTCCAAAGAGATCAAAGGTCTGGAGCTGCAAGGTGGTTACTTCACCAAGGAAGCCCAAAAAGGCGCCGAAGGCACCGACAGTGGCAACCTGAAAAACATCGCCTACCTGGGCGGTAGCTACAAGTTCACCGAAAGCCTGTCGGCCGCGCTGTACGCATCCGACATGGAAGACGTGCTGAAAAAGCAATACGTCAACGTCAACTATGTGCTGGCCCTGCCACAAGAGCAGTCGCTGACGTTTGACTTCAACGGCTACAAGACCAAGCTGGACAAGAGCTTCGCCCAGCTGACCCAGGGTGATGCTGACGCTCGTGACAACAAAATCTGGAGCCTGGGTGCCACTTGGGCCTTCGGTCCGCACAGCCTGACCCTGGCTCACCAGCGCAGTTCCGGTGATACCGGCTACATGTACGGCGGCTATCGTAACAACACCAAGGGCAGCGGCATTGGCGACGGTGGTAACACCATCCTGCTGGCCAACTCCTACTGGTCTGACTTCAACGCTAAAGACGAGCGCTCCTGGCAGGTCGGCTACGGCATTGACTTCAGCACCTTCGGCGTACCGGGCCTGACTTACAACATCGCTTACGTGCGCGGCACCAACATCGACGACGGTAGCAACCGTGGCGATGGCACCGAGCGTGAAATCTTCAACCAGTTCAAGTACGTGGTACAGAGCGGCCCGGCTAAAGACCTGAGCCTGCGTGCCCGTGCCTCCTGGTTGCGTGTTTCGACCAACGCCAACAACTACAACGTTGGCGGCAACGAAATCCGTCTGTTCGCCGACTACCCGATCAACGTGTTCTAAGATCGCGCGTCGTGCCTGATACCAGGCCATAAAAAACCCCGACGTGTCGGGGTTTTTTTATGGCTGCCTGAAACCTACGCCTTTACCTGCGCCAGTTTCTGGCAGTTAGCCTTGCGCGCCGGGTACTGCCCGCATTTGCGCAACACACTCTGCACCTGCTGGGCATTCTGCAATTGCTGGCTAGCCAGCAGCTTTTCGGTGATGAACAGCTCTTCCGAGCCCAAGTTGCGTTCGGCCTTGTCGATCATCGCCAGCGCCGCCTTGCCGTCGCCGCGCTTGAGGTAATAGCTGATCATCAAGTCATAGGTCGAAGGCCCGGCCAGGGACCAGTCCTTGATCGCCTGCAACTCCTTCAACGCCTCGGCATTTCTGCCCTGGGCCAGGCGCACGGCGTAGGCGGTGCGGCGGATGTTCGGCTGGTCCTTGACCGGTGAACCCAAGGCGCGGCGGATAAACGCATCGGCCTCGGGCACCTTGTTTTTTGCCAGGGCGGCGGTGGCGGCGTAGGCGTCCTTGTAGCCCTGCATCGCCTTGGCCACGGGGGCTGCGTCACGCACCTTTGGCCAGCTCTGCTTATTGACCCGGGCGCGGCGCTCCTTGGGGTATTCGCGTTGCAGGTATTGACGCAGCTCGGTGTCACGGTCCAGCGCAGACATGTGGGAGCGGTTGAAGTATTGGCTGGTGGCGCTGATGGTGGTGTTCAGGCCGTCTTTGACCAACACATCCAACTCTTTGGTAAAGCGGTCGAGGTTGAACTGCTGCAACGAGTCTTGCATCGCGTTCTTGCGGGCGGTGAGAAAACCCGTCAGCAGCGGCTTCTGCTTGCCCTGGAAATCATTCAGGCGCTCCAGGCTGTGGGTGGCCGCGCGGGGGGCGTAGCCGGCACGAATCATCAGGTCGGTGCCGAGCAGATCTGCCTGGTCTTCCTGGCTGCGGCCCCAGGCGGTGCTCCACACATTGTCGGAAAAACTATTGGCCAGCGAGGTAT
Organism: Pseudomonas sp. 25 R 14; assembly: GCF_900004755.1. Lineage (NCBI taxonomy): Bacteria > Pseudomonadati > Pseudomonadota > Gammaproteobacteria > Pseudomonadales > Pseudomonadaceae > Pseudomonas > Pseudomonas sp. 25 R 14. The sequence goes on from NZ_CVTS01000069.1 coordinate 104,953, forward strand.
ACAACACGGTGTTGCCGATGGTTTTTTGCGTGCCGGCCGGGTCCTTGCTGAACAGCTTCATGGTGCCCGAACTGCGATCCACCCCGGTGTTGGCCGCCACTGTTGCCAGGGCCACGGTGGAGGCCACGGTGGTGAACATTTCTTTCTGCTGCTGGAAGGCGGCGGCGCGGTCATGGTGATGCAGCAACACATGGCTCATTTCATGGCCGAGCATGGCGGCGATTTCATCTTCACTGCCGACGTTTTCCAGCATGCCCAGCGGCACGAAAATATTGCCGTAGGGATCCGCCGATGGGCCGAAGCTGTAGCTGTCGGTGATCTTCACCTGCAACAGCGGCAACTCCCCCGGCCAGCCCTTGGACAGGCGCATGACGATGCCCTGCAAGTACACCTGCAACATCGGGATATCCACCAGGTTCTGCTGGCGCGCCTCGGCGGCAGGCACGGTGCGGCCGTCGTAACTCAAGCGCTGCTGGCCCGCGCGTTGCGGGTCGAGCTTGTAGTACTGGCGCACTTCGCTGTTATCCACGTAGTGGCCCTGGACCTGCGACTGGGTCGACGACCCCACCAGGTTCAGAAACGCCTGGTCCGCACCCTTCAAGGTGGCGCAACCGCTGAGCAATGCGCTGGCCAGCAATAGATATCCCTTCACCGCGATACTCCTTTATTGACTGCAACCGGCGCCGTAGCCGAGGGTGGATTTGTTGTGCGTGTCGCTGGCCAGGCTCTGGGGCATTTGTTGGCACGGCAGGCTCATGACATTCAGTGGCGGTTCGATTCGCAGGTCCCGGGTGTCCAGCCAGACTTTCTGCCCAGCCAATTCCACCAGCACCAGTTCCAGGTCCGTGTTGAGCTGCAACACCTGAACCGGTTGCTTGGGTGTGTCTTTGCGGGCGATTTCTCGCTGCAGCTTGCCTTGCTCGTCCACCACCTCCACCGGGTCGGCCAGGAACTCCTTGATGACGTGGGTTTCGGCCAGCACGCCCTGGCTGTAGAGCGCGGCGAGTAGCACGATGAGGATTCTGTTCATCCTTGGTTTCCTTGAGTGAGACGACATGGTGGCGCCCTTCAGTGGCCACGGTCGAAGAAGGCTTCGATCCGCTCGCTGAACAGCGCCAATGACAGCAAAACAATACCCAGCACGTTGACCAGGGTGATGTGGTTCAGATACAGCACGCCGCACACCGCCAGCAGCATCAGCATCACCAAGCCCCACGACCAGTAGGGTGAGGTGAAGAAGCGGACTTCTTGAGCGTGCCAGCGCGTCCAGCTCGGTAAGCCGGCCAAGCGCCGTGCATGCAGGGCCTTGAGCACGAGAATCAACGCCAGCAGCCCCAGCTCCAGCAGGTCCACCCAGTGCAGGTTGAAACCGGGGAAATTGGCCGGCTCGCGGTCGTAATCCATGCCCTTGTAGATCAGGTTGTCCAGGGCCATGGCATGCAGATACACCCCGGGAATCAGCCCGTGCACGGGGGACTGCACCAGGTCGCCGGTGGACGTGATACTGGCCCCGACCATCACCAGGCGGTCGCGCAACAACCCGGCCACCAGTGCCTGATCCTCTGGCGAACTGACCTCCAGATCGCTAGCCGACAGGGTCAGGCTATAAGGGCAGCGGGCCTGGGCCGAGTCGTCGAGTTTCCAGAACACCGCCTGGAAAAACTGCGCCACCCAATCCAGCACAAAATTGCGCGGCGGTGCGCAGTGACGGATATCCGAGATCTGCGCCTGCTCGGGTGCCAGTTTCAAGCCCCACTGCACGGCGATCGGCTGCCGTTGCGCAGCCGCCTCGGCATCCGCGGGCAGATCTGCACACGGCCGGTCCTTGCAGAACTGGCGGTACAGTGCCAGGGCCGGCGTCTCCATCACCCCCAACGCCGTCGGCATCGCCAAGGGGTACTTGTCATCCACCCCCGACCACATCACCAGCCCGGGCTGAGTGAATGCGGCAAATTGTTCGAGAGTATTGGCTTGCCCATTCTTGCCCCGCGTCACCCCGGTATTGGCCAGCAACAAGGGAATGCCCCGGTGCTGATAGCGCTCGAACACATTCGCCAACAACTGACTGCCGCGCGTCGGGTCGCCGAGGGAGTGATCGTGGCTGTACAACAAATCCACAAACACCGCCTTGGGCTTGTAGGCCAGCAGGCGCTTGAATAACTTGCTCTGCTCGCTATACGGCATCGGCCATGAGGTGTTGTTACGCATCAGGTAGGCGTCATCGATCAACACCACGGCGATGTGCTGCTGGCCGGTGCTGGGGTAATTGCTGGAAAACATCCGGTTAAGCCACTGGGCGGATGCCTTGTCACTGGAGCTTGCCAGGCCGAAGGGATCGAGCACCGCCAGCAACACGATAAAAAACCCGAGCAAATAGCGGCGACGATTGAACAGCGGGGGGTTGTTCGACATCCATGTCTCAATAAAAAACGGCGGGTGCTGTGACGGGGCAGGGTTTCCCGCATGAACGCAGCGAATGCATGGGTTTTAAAGGACGGGGAGGGGGGTGTCAATTAGAAATGTGGCTAAGTGCCATCTCGCGCCCATCGCCTACGGCAGCAATCGGGGCGTGGCTGGTGAGGGCCGACGCCATTTCACCAACCCCACCGCGAGGGCAGACAGAATCAGCGCAATCGAGATTCCCTCGTTCAAGCCCACCCGGTGCCCAAGCAACAGCATGGAGCCGCTGACACCAAACACCGGGATCAGCAACGACAGCGGCGCCACCTTGGAAACCGGGTACTCGCGCAGCAACAGATTCCAGCCCCAGTAACAAAAGTGCGTGGCCGCATAGACCTGAAACAGCAGCGAGCACACCGTCAGCCACTCCACATGCGTCACCAGCTCATTGAACGGCGCCGATCCATGGGCCAGCCAGGTCAATAGCAGCAACGGAATCGGCGGGAACAGACTGGCCCACACCACAAAGGCAAACATCTCTCGCACTTTTGATTGCTTGATGATGACGTTGCCCACACTCCAACTGAACGCGCTTACTAGCAACAGGCCGTAACCCAGCGTGGTCGCTTCGCCTGGACTGCTGGCGATAATGCCGATCAGTCCTACAGCCGCCAGCCCCACCCCGAGGATCTGTCCGACGCTCAGTTGCTCGCGAAACAACAACACCCCCCAACCCAGGGTGAAAAATGCGCTGAACTGGATCAGCAAGGCCGCGGTGCCTGGCGGCACTCCCAGTTCAATCCCCAGGTTGATCAAGGCCCACATCGCCACCCCGAAAATCAAGCCATAGGCCACCAGCCACTTCATCGCAATAGCCGGGCGCCGCACAAAAAATACCCACGGCAACGCCGCCAGGGTAAAACGCAACGCGGTCAGCAACAGCGGATCGATCCCCACCAACCCCAGTTTGGTAATCGGAAAATTCAGCCCCCAGACAGCCGTCACCAACACGGCCAGGGCCAGATGCTTCTTTTGCATGGTGTTCTGATTCCACAAAACAGCGCCGGCGCTTGAGTACGCCAGCCAAGGCGCAACTATGCGTAATAGGCGTGATGGCTCGCTTGCACTATCAGGTCATAAATCATTAAATTCGGGCCATGCGCGAAACTGACATCGACCCCTACGAAAACACCCCCCGCGACGCCGTGGTCACGGCCAACGACTATCGCGATGGCCAGCACTTTGCGCTACACACCCATCAACGCGGGCAGTTTGCCTACGCCGCCTGCGGCGTTATTACCGTCTTCACCCAACAAGGCAACTGGGTCGTGCCGCCACTTCGCGCCATCTGGGTCCCGGCAGGTGTGGCCCATGAAATGAGCATGAGCGGCCCGGTGACCATGCTCAACACCTACATCCGCACCCCCGCTGCAACCCGGCTCAACCTGCCCACGCAGTGCCAGGTGTTCGGCGTATCGACCTTATTGCGAGAACTGCTGACCCGCGCCGTCGACCTTCCGCCGCTGTACGAAAAGGAGCACCGCGAAGGCCATCTGATGACCTTGCTACTCGACGAAATAGCCGCCATGCGCGCCCTCTCACTCAATGCCCCAATCCCCAACGACCCCCGCCTGGCCCACATCTGCCGCAACCTGCTGCAACAACCATCCCTGGAAACCGGCATCGACGACATGACCCAACGCCTCGGCATGAGCCGCCGCACCTTTACCCGCTTGTTTCGACAGCAGACGGGTATCAGCTTTGTGGAGTGGCGCCAGCAGGCGTGCCTGTTGGCGGCGGTGGTGAGGTTAGGGAATGGCGAGTCGGTCACGCGGGTGGCGATTGATTTGGGGTATAGCAGTTCGAGTGCGTTTACGAGTGTTTTCAGGCGGGTGTTGGGGGAGGTGCCGAGTCGGTATTTTTTGAATAGGTTGGGTTGAGGTGGGGCGGGTTGAGTTTGGGTGCTGGTCAGCAGGCCGCCCGGCCGGACGTTAGGTATTGAAGCCAGAAGAGGTGGAGACAGGTCGGCTGTTTGACTAGGCTCGATGCGCAGCACGAAAGCCCGGCCCGCTGCGCAGCAAGGGAAACGTACTACTCCAAACTGCGTGGAGCTGAATTTGGATTGAGACTGGTAACCAGCGGCCAAACGGTCTTGCCTTCGGGCATGATAGGTTCATAGCGAAATCTGTAGGAACTCATCCCCTTCAACACCATCTGATCGACGGAATTATTGCCCGAACTTTCGAGAAGCTCGATTTCAGGTACTAAGGACCCCTTGGTGTACTTCATCGCGAACCAAACTGGCTTGAGAGCAGGGCCCCGCCTTACTTCCAAGGGCAGACTGTTTTCTACCTGGAGTATCTTCATTTGACTGTAGGCAGTCACTCCCTTGAGCCAGCGTGCGTTGAAGTCTTCTATCTGCTCGGGGGTTAATGTCACACCTTTGGCGCGTAGCCGGTGCATACCTTCGCTGCTGCTTCGCAGATATAGCGCCATTGCCCCGTTAAGATCCTGGGGCCCTCCAATCCCTTCCTCCATGAATTTGGCCAACTTCGTTTTGCTATCAGAAACAGAAATAGACCGCTGGTAAAGGGCTCTTGCCTTCACATAGTCGGATGTCTCACCAATACCCTCCTCCGCCATGCGGCCAAGGTTGTGATAACCCGCTTCGTCCACATTCGCTATTGATTGAAAGAGCGCCCTGGCTTTCGGTATATCTTGCGGCACACCCGTGCCGCTCTCGTACATAAGGGCAAGTACGTTTTTGCAATAGAGGTCTCCGTCATCGCTTTGCGCGCGGATGTACTCGACATGCTCACTGGGGATGGGGGGGTGATCCAATGATTTCGAGCAACGTATGCTTGCGTAGGGGTCGCCCGGTGATCCTGGCCCGGTGTTTGTGCATCCGGCGACCAAAGCAGTAAATGTCAGTAAAAGAGCAGCTTTACGCATGGCTTGCTTCCGTTCAACGCGCTAATGAGGTCAGATTATTGCGGCGATATTGGCATGGTGCCCTACTATTCGGTCAAGCACGCAAACCTCCAGCCGGAGACGTTAGGGATTGAAGCCCGAAGGGAGTGAAAAGGGGGCGGATTTATTTTCACCAGCGCCTGCCCTGAAATTTGCTAGTGAGCTGACAGCAGCATCAACCGTCGAAATGAAGTGGTGGCGCGGGGCCTCGTAATTCAGGTGTGGACACATTGTGGACGTTTTGGAAAAGGAGACCGATTTATTCTCGGCCTCAATCTGGAGGCATCCCGCACGTCAGGTGCCGGGACGGAGCTAAGCAATGGCGAGGAGAGGACGGTGAAGAGGATGCCCACGGCGAGTGGAGAAGAAGGGTACGCTCAAAACCCCAAACCCCAGAAACAACAAAGCCCCCACATTTCTGTGGAGGCTTCGTTTTGTATGGTGCCGGCACCAGGAGTCGAACCCGGGACCTACTGATTACAAGTCAGTTGCTCTACCAACTGAGCTATACCGGCGTGTTAGGGCGACGATTATAGCGATTGGAAAGGTTCTGTAAACCCCTGAATTCTGACTATTTTTCAGATCGCGGTTTTTCCGCTGCCGGCTGCGCTTTCCAGCGGATTCGTGGGGGTGAGATCCTGCTGTGGCAGCGGACAAATACTCGCCATTAATTTGACCATTTACCGTTCGTCGAAATGGATCCAATAGAAAACACCAAATTAATGACACTCTCATGCTCCTGTCCCACACTGCCTAAACAACAAGTGCACCTAAAAGGTGCCGTGACAAGGGAGGATGGTCTGTGAGCCAGGACGACAAACGTTTTGCAACGAATACTGCCCGTCATGATCAGCAGATGACGTCGACGCTGCAGTTCTTCGAAGATACCCCCATCGCAGATGCGCCCTGCGCCGCTGAACAACCCCAGCCAATCGCTTTGCCAGCCTGCCATGCGCGGGTTGTGGTGTTGGCGTCGGTCAATGGCGGGGTGGGGCGCAGCACTCTGGCGGCGCTGTTGGGCAGTGGCTTGCAACGATTGGGGCGTGCGGTGACGGTCCTGGAGCTGGACCCGCAAAACGCCCTGCGCCTGCACTTTGGCCTGCCTCAGGACACCCCGGGCATCGGCCGCGCCAGTCTGTGCAATCAACCGTGGGATTACCTCGTCCAGCCCGGTTTCGCTGGCTGTCGGGTGCTGGTTTTTGGCGAGACCGACCTGCAACAGCAGGAGGACTTGCAGCGCTGGCTCAAGCAGGACCCGGATTGGCTGGCGCAACACCTGTCGCGCCTGGGCTTGAGTGAGCAGGACATGGTCATCATCGACACCCCCGCCGGCAATAACGTTTACCTGCACCAGGCGTTGCATGTCGCCAATAGCGTGGTGGTGGTTGCCCTGGCGGACGCGGCGTCGCTGGGTGCGCTGGAGCAAATGCAGCGCTTGCTGGCGCCGTACCTTGCGCGGCCGTCGGCCCCGCGTTGCCACGTGTTCGTCAACCAACTGGATGAAGGCAGCGCCTTCAGCCTGGATATGGTGGAGGTCTTCAAGCAGCGCCTTGGGGAAAACGCTCTGGAAGTGATCCATCGCGACCCGCTGATCAGTGAGGCACTGGCCTTTGGCGAGGACCCGCTGGACAGCGAGGCGGTGAGCATGGCCTGTGACGATATCCATGGGCTGTGCCAGCGATTGGATGGTGCTTGAACCGCGTCTTATACGGTTAACCGCAGATGCTTATGCACAATCTGTTGGTTGGACAGAGGTTGAAACAGCCATTTTGTGGAGCTGTTCTCATTACGCTGCAACTGCCTGTTTTGCGTGCGTTTTATTTTGTGAACAAAAAATGACCAGTCAGCATTTTTGCCTGTAGCGCCCGCTTCTACGGCGTCCTACAGAATTTCATCAACAGAGTTATCCACAGGGCGCATTGCCCTTTAATCGCGCTCGGCAAGCACCATCAGGTTGCGTGGTGTCAGGGCTGTTTCGCAGAAGTGGCCGACTTGAGCCTTGTAGCCGTTTTCCTGAAGAAACAATGCCCGATCCAGAACCAGCCACAATTCCAATGGGCGACGAAACAGGCCACGCACCAGTTCCAGGTTTCGTACGTGGGCGAGGCGTTGCCAGCCGTGCTGTTCCAGCGTGACCCAGTCCTGTTCACCTGTGGATAACCCTTTGAGCGCCGCGAGGTGCTGGCAGTAATCGGCGTAGGGCCGATTCAGCCATTCGCTGGGCAACGAAGGCGTGGGCAGGTACTCGTCGCTCCCGCGCAGTTGCCGCTGTAACAGGTCGAAGCCCAGGCGCCGGGCCATGGAGGTGTCGCGTTGCAGGCGCACCCGCAAGCCTGCGGTGACGGTTTCGCTCAGGGGCAGGCCAAGGTCATCCCGCGACAAACGTAGCGCCGAAGCGCGGGCCGGGGCCGACAGGGCCTGGTAGTGTTCGCTGGCGATGCGGTTGTAACAGCAGGGCGCCACGGCCAGGTGCTGGCAGCCGGCGGCGCTGGCCAGTTGCAGCAGGCGCACGTGCAGGTCGCCACAGGCGTGCAGGGCGACCGGGGTGTGCTCGCGGGTGAGTTGCTGCACGGCGCTTTCGGCCATCACGTCTTGCTGATGGTGGCGGGCGGGCATTTGATGGTGGTCGCTGAGCGCCTGGCCTGCGGTGATCAGCGCCGGATCGTACTCCAGGCAAGTCAGGTCTTGCCCTGGTTGCAACAGCCGACGACCAAGATGGCCTTTGCCGGCGCACCAGTCGAGCCAGTGGGTGGGGCGCTCGGCAAAGTGCAGAGCCGCGCCAAACGCCTCGATCTGCTGCCATTTGCGCCCGGGCACGTCCACATTCAGGCGCGTTGGCGGCGCATGTAGCGCCCCCGACGGTAACTTATCCACAGCACTCAGACGCGTCGACAGCTCCGCCCATTGGCGAAACGGCGCTGGCGCCTGTAGTTCGGTGGGCAGGTTGTGGTTGCTTTCGGCCTCTGCCAGCGAGCGCTGGCGCAGCCATTGGGCCAGTTGTGGATGCTGGGTTTCCCAGGGCAATTGCAGATGGGTAAAGGGCCGTGGTCGCCACAGCCCTTGATGCTCGGTAAGGAACGCATCCAGCGCGAGGAAACGGGCCAGCAGCCGCTCGCCCGTCAACCTGGTATCAGCGTCCCTGGCAGGCATCGACCCGCAACCAGCGTTCCAGCAGCTTGAAGCCGCGCACCAGCACATAGGCCATCAGCAGGTAGAACATCCCGGCGGCAAAGAAGATCTCCACCGGCAGGTAGGTACGGGCAATGATGGTGCGGGCCATGCCGGTCAGTTCGAGCAAGGTCACGGTACTGGCCAGGGCGCTGGCCTTGAGCATCAGGATCACTTCGTTGCTGTAGGCCGGCAGGCCGATGCGCGCGGCACGCGGCAGGATGATGTAGAACAGCGCCTTGGGCTTGGACATGCCCAGCGCCCGCGCCGCTTCGATTTCACCGGGCGGGATGGCCTGGATCGCGCCGCGCAGGATCTCGGCAATGTAGGCGGCGGTGTGCAGGGTCATGGTAGCGGTGGCGCACCAGAACGGGTCCCGCAGGTACGGCCACAGGGCGCTTTCGCGCACGGCGTCGAACTGCGCCAGGCCGTAGTAGACCAAGAACAACTGCACCAGCAGCGGTGTGCCGCGGAAGAAGAAAATGTAGCAGTAGGGCAGGGTGCGCACGTACCACAGGCGTGATGAGCGCGCGATGCCCAGTGGGATCGCCAGCAGCAGGCCAGCGATCACGGCGATGGCTACCAGTTCCAGGGTCAGGGTCGCACCCTGGGCCAGTCTCGGCAGCCACTTGATGATCACGGCCCAGTTCAGGCCCAGGTCGAAATGCGACAGCCAGCTGTAGTCGCCGTTCATTGTGTGCTCCTCGCAAAGCCGCGAGCGGCACGTTTTTCCAGGAAGTACATGCCGGCCATGGCCAGGACGGTGAGGCCCAGGTACATAAAGGCCGCGACCATGAAGAAGGTGAAAGGCTGCTTGGTGACGGTCACGCCGATCTGCGCGTGGCGCATGATTTCTTCCAGGCCGATCACCGAGACCAGCGCGGTGTCCTTCATCAAGATCATGAACAGGTTGCCCAGGCCCGGCAGGGCGATGCGCCACATCTGCGGCATGATCAACCGGGTGAAGATGCGCAGCTTCGACAGGCCCAGGGCAACGCCGGCTTCACGGTGGCCCTTGGGGATCGCCAGGATCGCGCCCCGAAACACTTCGGTGGCGTAGGCGCCAAAGCACAGGCCCAGGGCGATCACCCCGGCGGCGAAGGCGCTGAGCGACAGGTCGGGGTTGCCGAAAAACTCCCCCAGGGCCCGCATCATATTGACCGTGCCGAAGTAGATCAGCAGCACCCAGAGTAATTCGGGAATGCCACGGACAAGGGTCGAGTAAGCGCCGCCAAGCCATTGCAGCGGCTTGTACGGGGAAGTCTTGGCCAGGGCGCCGGCGAGGCCGAGCACCAGCCCCAGGCATAACGCCGTGAGTGCCAGTTTGACGGTCATCAGCGCGCCGGCAGCGAGTGCGGGGCCGAATCCGTAGAGATCGAAATTCATGGTTTAGTCATATCGCGCAAGGCTTGCTAAAAGCCGGCACGCTCGGGTGAGCGCGCCGGGCAGGCCGATCAGATCATTCGATGCTGAAAGGGAAGTACTTGTCGTTGATCTTCTTGTAGGTGCCGTCGGCCTTGATTTCCGCCAGTGCCTTGTTCAGGCGTTCGCGCAGCGGGTCGCCCTTGCGCACGGCGATGCCGATCTTGTCGCTTTCTACAACCGGATCGCCTTTGAACTCATAGGCCGAACCGTCTTTGCTCTTGAGCCACTCGTATTGCACGTACTTGTCAGCGAGCATCCCGTCCAGGCGCCCGGAAGTCAGGTCGAGGTAGGCGTTTTCCTGGGTGTCGTAGAGCTTGGCGGTGGTGTCTGGCAGTTTGTCTTCCAGGTAGGTACCGGCCAATGTCGCGCGTTGCGCACCAATGATCTTGCCTTTGAGGTAACCAGCGTCGGTCTTGAAGTCTTTGATGGATTTTGCCGCGATGAATTGCAGCTTGTTGGAGTAGTACGGGTCGGTGAAGTCAACGGCTTGCTTGCGCTCGTCGGTGATCGACAGCGACGACACCAGGAAGTCGAACTTCTTGGCGTTCAGGGCCGGGATGATGCCGTCCCAGTCCGATACATACACTTCGCACTTCTCGACTTTCATCTTGGCGCACAGGGCGTCGCCGATGTCTTTGTCGAAGCCGACAACATTGCCGCTGGCGTCTTTATTGTTGAAGGGCGGGTAGGCCGCTTCGATCCCCATTTTCAACGTCTCGGCCATGGCCGTGGCGCTGAATGCCATGGAAACGGCGGCGGCCAGGAGGAATTTTTTATAGTTCTGCATGCATGTTGCTCCGTTAGCGGTTGCTGGACATGAATTGTTTGCAGCGCGCCGAAAGCGGGTTCTCAAACACCTGCTGTGGCGATCCTTGCTCTTCGACCAGCCCCTGGTGGAGGAACACCACTTCGCTGGACACTTGGCGGGCAAAGCCCATTTCGTGGGTGACCAGCAGCATGGTGCGGCCTTCTTCGGCCAGCGCGCGGATCACATTAAGTACTTCCTGAACCATTTCCGGGTCAAGTGCCGAAGTGGGCTCATCGAACAGAATGACTTTAGGTTGCATTGCCAGGGTACGGGCAATCGCGGCGCGTTGTTGCTGGCCGCCGGACAATTGCGCCGGGTAGGCGTGGCGCTTGTCGCTGATGCCGACCTTGGCCAGCAGCGCCTCGGCCACTTCGATGGCTTCGGCCTTGCTTTGGCCGAGCACGCGGCGTGGGGCCTCGATGATGTTGTCGAGGATGCTCATATGGGGCCAGAGGTTGAAGTTCTGGAAGACAAAACCGATTTCGCTGCGCAGGCGATTGATCTGCTTGCCGTCGGCGGCCATCAGTTCGCCGTTTTTCGCGGCCTTGAGCTTGAGCTCTTCGCCGGCCACCAGGATCTGGCCCTGGTGCGGGTTTTCCAAGAGGTTGATGCAGCGCAGGAACGTGGACTTGCCGGAACCGGAGGAGCCCAGGATCGAGATCACATCGCCGTCGCGAGCGGTCAGCGAGATGCCTTTAAGCACCTCCAGCTCACCATAGCGTTTATGCAAGTTGCGGATTTCAAGCGCGGGCGCGGCCAAAGCCATGTGCGGTCCTCATTGTGTTCATTGCGTTCCTGCTGTTGGGTCGCCTTCCTGGCGTGGCGCCAAGCTAGCATAGCGTCCGGATGACAGCCAACAGCGCCACGGGCGTTAAACAGACGGTGTGTGACAGGTTGTCGCATCGGCACAGCAGCGTGTCGCGCCATCAACAACCGAACAGCCGTTTTAACCGATAAACCCGTGGCAGTCGCGTAAAAAAGGGCGCGATGGTGCCAGCTTTGGCCGGGTGTTGGAAGGGTTAAACGGGTAAACGGTGCCTATCAGCCCTTTAATTGGGCGTCACTTACTTTTTGTGTGTGTTTTTGGTGCGCTGATTCGTTCTTGAAGTGAGTCGGCGGGTAACGCTGTGGCGGATTGCCAGCAATCTCAATGACTTGCGATCAGTTAGGAATTTCCCTACAGCCCGCATCAACCTTGAGTTTGTTACATTTTGGCGCAAATCTTGCGTAAGAAATAAAGAACGCCCCGTTTGTTTATTTTCACGAAACACGGCAGGCCGGGCGGACCGTATTCGCAATTCCTCGCAAAGGTGTGTCAATGAGTCGTACGCAAAGCTCCAATGACCTCGAACAGGGGCTCAAACCGCGACATGTCACCATGTTGTCGATTGCCGGTGTGATCGGCGCCGGTCTGTTTGTCGGCTCCGGCCACGCGATTGCGGCAGCCGGGCCCGCCGTGCTGCTGGCCTATGCGGCGGCCGGTACGCTGGTGGTGCTGGTGATGCGCATGCTGGCCGAGATGGCCGTCGCGTCTCCCGACACCGGTTCTTTTTCCACCTATGCCGACCGGGCGATCGGGCATTGGGCCGGCTTCACCATCGGCTGGCTGTACTGGTGGTTCTGGGTGCTGGTGATTCCTCTGGAAGCCAACGCCGCCGCGACCATCCTGCATGCCTGGTTCCCCGACGTGGCGATCTGGGCTTTTACCCTGGTCATTACCTTGCTGCTGACCGCTACCAACCTGTTCAGCGTGAAGAACTACGGCGAGTTCGAGTTCTGGTTTGCGCTGATTAAAGTGGTGGCGATCATCGGTTTTGTGATTCTCGGCGTGCTGGCGATTTTCGGCCTTTTGCCGGGCAGCCAAGTCAGCGGCGTCTCGCACCTGTTCGACACCCAGGGCTTTTTGCCCAACGGTATGGGCGCGGTGTTGGCGGCAATCCTGACCACCATGTTCTCGTTCATGGGCACCGAGATCGTGACCATTGCCGCCGCAGAATCGAAAAACCCTGGCCAGCAGATCACCAAGGCCACCAACTCGGTGATCTGGCGGATCGGCTTGTTCTACCTGGTATCGATCTTCATCGTCGTGGCCTTGGTGCCGTGGAACGATCCTACGCTCGCGGCCGTCGGTTCCTATCAGACCGTGCTGGAGCGCATGGGCATCCCGAATGCCAAGCTGATTGTCGACCTGGTGGTCTTGGTCGCTGTGACCAGTTGCCTGAACTCGGCGCTGTACACCGCGTCGCGCATGCTGTTCTCCCTGGGGCGTCGTGGTGATGCTCCGGCGGTGGCCAAGCGCACCAACAAGAGTGGCACGCCTTACTGGGCGGTGATGTTGTCCACAGGCGCGGCATTCCTCGCGGTGTTTGCCAACTACGTGGCACCGGCTGCGGTGTTTGAGTTCCTGCTGGCCAGCTCCGGCGCGATTGCGCTGCTGGTGTACCTGGTGATTGCGGTATCGCAACTGCGCATGCGTCAGAAACGTACGGCAGCGGGCGAGAAAATTGCCTTCAAGATGTGGCTGTTCCCGGGCCTGACCTACGCGGTGATCGTGTTTATCGTCGGCGCGTTGACCATCATGCTGTTCCAGGAGGCGCACCGGGTGGAGATCATCGCGACCGGTGTCTTGAGTTTGCTGGTGGTGGCGGCGGGGTTGCTGGTGGCGAGCCGGCGCCTCGGGGCTGCGGTGCTTAACTGATCAGTTGAAGCCTTGCTGCTAACGCCACGAAACACTGTAGGAGCGAGCTTGCTCGCGAAAAACGTCAACGATAACGCGTACAGCCTGAATAAACGCGTTGTTCTTGAGTTCTTCGCGAGCAAGCTCGCTCCTACATTGGTTTTGTATCAATCTTGCGAATGGGTCAGTGCTTGCGACGCCGCCACGTAGTCGGCCTGGAACGCTGGCGATTCAATCCACGCCAACGCTGCTGCTTCATCATCGCTATGGGTGGACCACTGCCGATACTCGATCAGCGCCGCGAGGATAAAGTCGGTGGCGTTTTCTTCGCCTTCCTGCTCCAGCACCAGCGCCAGCAACGGGTGCGCCAGGAAGGCCGCACACAGCGCCTGCTGGCTGGTCTCGCCGGCCTCGCGCATTTCCACGAACAGTTCGGTCAAATCCACCGATTCAAGGTCAATACGCTCGTCGTCGTCGGCAAACGCATCCTGCTTGGGTGCATTGGCGCGCTGGGTGCGGTTCTGCTTGGCCTTGGCTTTTGCCCGTTGGGCACGTTTTTGCTGCTTGTCTGGCGAAGCCATGGGCTCACGTCCTTGGTTCAGGATCTGGGTGGCGTATTGAAGCGCAGGTCTGGCGAAATCCCAAGGGTTTCTACAGGCGTGCCCCCGGTGTGTCGGCCGCGAGCTGGCCGTGCTGCAGCCAGGTCAGCGCAATCGGCCATAAGCGATCCTGATATTCACTGCGGAAAAACGCGAAATGCCCGACGGCTTCTTCGCCAATATCCGTCGGCGCAATCCGCAAGTGCAGGCGCTCGCTGGCGTGGAAGTAGTCCAGCAGACGTTCAATGGCTGGTACCGTGCCAAACGGGTCGTCGGTAATGCTGATCGCCAGGATCTGTGCCTTCACCCGGGCAAAGGGCAGCTCGCCCAAGGCGCGCCCACTGGGCCGTGTCTGGTAGGTGGGCGTGGGGCTGCTCCAGTCACGCACCACCCCGGCTGGCGTGTCTTCCAGCCAACCCAGGCGCTTGCCTGGGAAATACCCGCACACGGCCGTCACCAGCGGCATCACCAAGTGCCACTTGGCCAACATCCGCCAGCGGCCATTCGCCTGGTAGTCACGCCAGTACGCAAACTGCGCGCCCACCGTGACCAGCCGCCTGATGGCTGCACCCGATGCGCCAAGCCCGGCCGCGCAACCGCCAAAGCTGTGGCCGACCACATCAATGGGCTGCCCGGCAAACTCCCGCTGCGCGCGCTGCATGATCGCCTCGAAATCCAGCCGGCCCCAGTCTGACCACGAGGCCTTGAACCCGCGCAATGAGCCGCTGCGTGATTCGCCGATGCCGCGATAGTCATAGGTGATCACGTCAAAACCGTTGGCAAACAGGTAGTCGGCAAAACGCGAATAGTGACGGCAGCGCACCGAGGTGGCGGCGTTGATGATCACCACCGGGCGCTTGATATCGGTGCGGATATGCCGCCAGGTGAAACCGCCGATGGGGTAGCAGTCGGCGGCGGGCTCGCGGAATGCCTCGGGGTGAAGGCGGGTGGGCAGGTTCATGACGGGCCTCGGTCCATGCGCTTTCGATGGGGTTTGGTGACCCGTGCGCAGTTTTTATTGGAAGTTGACGCTAACAAAATCGACGGGCAAAGGCTCGTGATCTTTAAATGCAACTGGGTGCGGGGAATGTTGCATTTGGTTCAGGCGTGATTCAGGCGTGCTGTCGGCAATATACGCCAGCATTCCCCCGGCCTGGCAGGTTGAACCATGGAACACCGCACGCGTTTTCGTCTGGAGGCCCTGGGTGTTTTCCTGGTGGCCCTACTGCTGTTTACAGCAGGTATCTGGGATCAGCAGCCGCAAGGGTTTGACGGGCGTTGGGCGGTGTTCCTGCAGGAAATGTTTCGCCACGGCGCCAGCCTCTTCCCCACCACCTACGGTGAGCCTTACCCGGATTACCCAGGCACCGCGACCTATTTCAGCCTGCTCTTCGCTCGGCTGTTCGGCGCGCCTAACGACCTGGCTAACGTCATGCCCACCGCCCTGGCTTCGGCTGGGGTGATGGCGCTGGTCTACCGTTTGCTGGTGCCTTGCGGGCGAGCCTGGGCGTTGCTGACAGTGTTACTGACGGCATTGACTGCCCAGTTGCTGGAGAAGTCGCGCTCGGTCTGCCTGGATCAAATGGTCTCTTTATTGTGCCTGGGCTGTTTCTACCTGCTGCACACCGGTGAGCGCCTGGGGTCGCGGCTGCGCCAATACGCAATCTTTCCCCTGTTCGTGGCGGCGTTTGCCATTCGTGGCCCTCTGGGGCTGATCGAGGTCTGTGGGGTTGCTTGTGTGTACTGGGCGCTGGGGCCTGCGCGCTCGCGAGAAGAGAAGATTGGCCTGCTGAAAAAGGTGATTGCCCACGGGGTGATCGGACTGATCCTGCTGGCTGCCTGTTGGTGGGTGCTCTTGAAGCTGGCGCGGATCAGCGGGGGCGATGGGTTTGCCGATGAGGTGCAGAAGATGCAGGTGGCCGGTCGTCTTGATGAAAGTGGCGAGCCGTTTTACTTCTACTTCAAGCTGAGCCTGTATCGCTATTTCCCGGTGATACCGTTGGCGCTGGCGACGTTGATTGCCCTGCGCCATACATGGTCGGCGCGTCATGATGAGGCGGATGTGCGGTTGATGCTGCGCCTGGGCGGTTGTGGCTTGATGATCCTGTTGGGGCTGTCGGTGCCGAACTTCAAGCGCGCGTACTACATCGTGCCCATGGTTCCGATGTTTGCCGCTGTGGCGGCCTATGGCCTGCTTCAGGCCCGAGGCTGGCTGCTTGGCGTGCGTCGGGGCTATGAGTGGCTGGTGGCGATCCTGCCGCTGCTGGGGGTTGTCGTGGTATTGGTCTGCCGGCAACTGTGGAGCAAACACGGCTACTGGCCCGATGTCTCGGTGCCGGGATTGATTGCACTGTTGATTGCCCTGCAACTGGCGGCGGTCGTTGCCTGGCGTCGTCTGCGTGGTTGCGTCGCGCAGCGATTGGTGGTGCTCAGCCTGATCGCGTTGGCCACCCAATGGCTGGTGCTGGTGATGGTCGTGGAGCCGGCCAAGGACCTGCAATTTGACACGAAAAACTTCGTGGGCGCCGTGGAAACCCTGCGGGCCGAGAATCCCGGGCAGTTGGTGTTTCTCAACCTCGGCAAGGACACCTGGGCCATTCGCTACATCATGAACCTGGACCACGACGAACAGCCGCTGTTTATCGGGCGCGACGACCTTGCGCAACTGAACGCGCTGCCGCGCTCGTCCTGGGTCATCGTCGCGCGCAAGGAAACCCAACTGCTACACGGCACGCCGCTGGAGCACCTGGCTCCAGCGTTCAATGGGCGGCTCAATGACAACCCGCTGCTGGTGTTCCGTGTGCCGTGATCAGTTGTTCTGGCTTACAGCGCAATCAAAAGTTGTAGGCCAACGTACCAACGATCGTACGACGGTTGCCGATGAAGCAATCGCCTCGCGCCAGGCATGTTGTGTAGTAGGTCTTGTCTTCAAGATTGGTTGCGTTGAGGGTCATGTTCCAGTTCTGGTAGCGGTACCCCAGCATCGCGTCCAGCAAGGTTGAAGACGGCGTCTTCACCCGGTCAGCGCCATCCCAACTGGTCCCCACATAGCGAACACCCGCACCGACACTGAACCCGGGAATGTCACCGATGCTGAATCGATGCTGGCTCCATACCGAGGCCATGTTTTCGGGAACACTGGCCAGGCGTTTGCCTTGTTCTGCCGGTGAGCCGTTGAGGACGGTGGTGTCGGTGTAGCTGTAGGTGCCAATCAGGTCCCAGTCGGGTGTGACGGCTACCAGTGCTTCAAGCTCCAGCCCACGGGCACGGGTCTCACCACTTTGCAGGGTGTTCATCGGATCCACGGGGTCGGGCATGCGGCGGTTCTGCTCGCGGATGTCGTACACCGCTGCCGTGTAGAGGCTGCTGCTGCCAACCGGCTGATATTTCACGCCCAGTTCCCACTGTTTGCCCTTGAGCGGTACGTAGGGTTCAAGCGTGCGCTGGTTGAGGCCGATTTGCGGCTGGAATGATTCGCTGTAGCTCAAGTAGGGCGCAATGCCGTTGTCGAACAGGTAGGTCAGGCCCGCGCGGCCGGTCACCTTGTCGTCCTTTTGCCGGGTTTTGCCTTGGGTCTGGCTGTCGGCCCAATCCTTGCGCAGGCCCAGGGTCAGCAACCACTGTTCGTATTTGATCTGGTCCTGGGCATAGAGCCCTTGTTGCATGACCCGTTGTTCCGGGTCTGCGGTGAGGCGAATGATTGACGGATCAAAGGTGCCATACACCGGGTTGTACATGTTCAGGGGGGTTGCCGCGCCGCTGGCACTGTCCCGGTTGGTGACCGCATGCTGGTAGTCGCCCCCCAGCAGCAGGGTGTGTTGCAGCGGGCCGGTATCAAACCGGGCCTCGACGTTCTGGTCGGCGACCCAGACTTTGACCTCTGGCTTGGACACGTAATAGACGCGGTCGAGGGTCTGGTTATCGGGTTTAAAGAGTGGTTTTGCTGCAAATTTCGCGTAGACCGACTGGTAGCTGACTTTGCTTTTCTGCCAGCGCAGGTTTTGGCGCAGCGTCCACGTATCGTTCAGGTGCCACGAGAATTGCGAGGTCAGGGCTGTCTGGTCACTGTCGTACTCGTCAAACCCCGGCTCGCTGGCGAAGCGGTTGCTGTGGAACCGACCGTACGGCGCGTTCCAGAGGGTGCCCTTGTGTGGGAAAAACTGTGTGGTGGAGCCGCTGTCATCGCGCTGGATGTTAGCCATCACGGTCCAGTCGATATCCTCGTTGGGGCGCCAGGTCAGCGACGGCATCAGGACCTGACGGTTATCTTTGACGTGATCAACCTGAGTGTCGCTGTCGCGTTGAATAGCCACCAGCCGATACAGCAAGGTGCCTTCTGGGTTGAGGGCGCCCGTGGTGTCCACCGCGACTTGCTTGCGGTTGTAATTGCCGTATTGCAGCTGCAGCTCGGTGTGTTGCTCGGCTTTGGGGCGTTTGCTGACCTGGTTGATCAGGCCACCCACCGGGCTCTGCCCATACAGCATCGACGCGGGGCCCTTGAGGACTTCAAGGCGTTCGAGGGTGAAGGGGTCGGTGCGGATGTTGGTGTAACTGCCGAAGCTCTGCTGTAAACCATCAAGGAACAGGGCAGGCGCGCTGCCTCGCACTTTCGACCAGTCTCCCCGGCTATCGAGCCCAAAGGGCTCGGCCCGCACCCCGGAAACATAACGCAGCGCGTCCTGCACGGTCAGTGCGCCCTGGTCGCGCATGCGGTCGGCGCTGATCACGGAAATCGACTGAGGGATTTCGGTGATCGGGGTGTCGGTCTTGGCGCCTGTTGTACTGCGCTTGGCGACATAGCCTTGGACCGGGCCGTTTGCCGTTTCTTCGGAAGCCGTCGCCGTAATACTTTGGCTGGGCAGTTCGAGTTGGCCTTTCTCCTCGGCCGCGACGGCGACGGGGATAAGCATCGAAACGAATCCGAAGGGGGCAAGGCTGAGTGCCTTCAACCATGAACCTGGCTCGCGTGCAAAGGGCATCGCAACTCCTTGATTATTTTTAGTGATGCGGGGGGAGGATATTTTGCGCGCAGCTTAAATGATAATAATTGCTATTAGCAATATTGGTGTGCAGTCGATCCTGGCCTGGGGCCGCAACGGTTGACTGCGAAGTGACCTTTACCCTGAGCTACCTGTAGCTCATGAACGAACTATTTGCAGCGGTACCCTTCAGGCATCGTAACGGTGTAGTTGCGTTGTACACGGTCCTGGAAGTTCAGGTTCTGCAAGCCTTGCTGCACCACAAAGGCTTCGACCTTGGCGGCCTGGCAGTCGTCGTTGTAGGACGTCACGCGCAGCAGGTACACCGCGCGCTTGCTCGCTTCATCCCGCGCCGTGGCGGTGAAGGTGGTGAGGGTGGTGTAGCCGGTTCGTTCCGAACTGCCTACCGGGCCGTAGGTGGTGTTCGGGGTGCTGGTGCAGACCATTCGGTCGTCTTTTTTCTTACTGTTCTTGCACACGGTGGACGTGCTGGTCGGCACTTGCCCGTAGTCGGTGGCGACATAGCGGTAAGTCTTCTGGCGGCTGCCAATATCCAGGGTGACGGTCATTTTGATCGGCGCATGATGCTTGGGCTTGTTGGTGTCGGTAAACACCTCGCGAAAACCCTGGTCCTTCAGCGCGCTGACCATGTCGCGCAGGTAGTAGCGGGCATTGAGAGCGTTTTCGTCGCTGCCGTTTGCCGATGTCACCAGTACGGGGGCTTGCCGGTCAAAGTGATAGTCCGGATCCGGGGTTGCGTTGATCGCGACGTCCATCGTCGTGGCGCATCCACTGAGCAGCGCTGTCAGCATTAATAGCGTGCAGAACAAGTACCGGGTCATGAAATAACTACCTTGCTGAAAGTTGGGTAAAGGCTAGACGGTTGAGCTGCGCGATAAACAACCCTCAGGTGTTTACCGGGCCTGGCGCGGCATGCATGAAAGTATCCAGTTTCGGCTGTGGCGGCGTAAAGCCTGTGGGTATTAAATCGCAGGCAACAAAAAAACCGCACTAGCGGCCAGGCGGTTTTTTTGTGTGTTGCAGATGACATTTGCAGTGGCGCGTTCTTGGCAGTGCGTTGTGCCAATAGCACCCTAGAATTGGGTCTCTTCTATTTCAGATGAGCACTTCTCACAGGGTTTCATCAGGCAATCGCTGTTTTGTCTCAGCGCATGCTCTCGGCGTTGATATAGAGATAGGCAGAGCCGCTTCTACCCCTCGTCCTGTCCTCATTTGCAGGCCTAGCATGGCAATGGCAACCAACGCCGCGCCTGCTCCCGCAATCGGTATATACGCCAGTCCCACATGGGTAATCACCCAGCCCGCGCCTATGCCACTCAATGCCGTGCCAAGGTTGAACGAAGCGATATTAAGCCCCGAGGCCACTGCACTGGATTGCGGGATGTATTGGTTCGCCAGGCGCAACAAACGCAGGGTCGACATGGTGACGATGGCAAAGAACACCACCCCCAGCAGCCCGACCAGCGTCAAGGTGACGATCTTCGAATCCCCCCACAGGTACAGACCCAACAGGTTCAGCATTAAGGCCGTCAGCCCGCCAAGCAGGCACCGGTCGACATCGAAGGCATCCACAAGATGGCCGCCCAGCAAGTTGCCGAGAATGGAGCAGACGCCGAACAGCAGCATGGCGAAGCTCAGAACCTGCGGTTGGATACGGGTGATATCCAGCAGAAATGGCGAAACGAAGGTAAAGAACGAAAAGGTGGCCACGCTCACCAGCATGGCGATCGTGGCAGCCATCAGTAGTTCGCGATGAAAGAGAGCGGTGAGGCCTTGTTTGATGCCCTGGCGTTCGTGGGGCTGGGGCGCAGGTTGAAGGCGCATCAGCAGCACCAGGCCAATGGTGCTGATCAGGCCCAAGCCGCCGATGGCCAGGAACACCACGCGCCACGACCAGTAGCTGCCGAAGAAGGTACCGATAGGAACGCCGAAGGCGATGGACAGGGTCAGGCCCATCCACACCAGGGACAATGCCCGCCCGGCGCGCATCGGGTCGACCAGTTTGACCGCGGCATTGGATGCCACGGCCATGAACACCCCATGGGCCAGGCCGATGATGAAGCGCACGCCGTACAAGGTCACGATATTCGGTGCCAGGCTGATGGCCACGCTACCGACGGCGAGCACGGCGAGGGTCAGCAGCAGCACTGACTTGTCGCGCCAGGTGGCCAGCATTGCCGTGAGCAGCGGGGCGCCAATCGCCGCGCCCAGGGCGTAGGCCGCGATGGTCGAGCCGACTTGCGCGATGGATTCGTGCAGGTCCATGGAGATCGCCGACACCAGGCCGGCGACGACGAATTCGGACAGGCCGAAAGTGAAGGTGCAGAGCGAAAAAATGTAGATGACGGCTGGCATAGGAACTCAAGTTTTAGGAAAAGGGCAGGTGCACCTCAGCGAGGCGCGTGCTCCAGGTGCGCAACCCGCAGCGCCAGTTCAAGGGACTGTTCGTAGTTGAGGCGCGGATCGACCTTGCTCAGATAACGTCGAGACAGGTCATCGGGCTGCAGGTTGCGTGCTCCCCCCAGGCATTCGGTGACGTCGTCGCCCGTCAACTCCAGGTGCAGGCCGCCCAAGCGGGTGCCGTGTTCGCGGTGGACGCTGAAGGCCTCTTCGATCTCCGTCATGATCTGTTCGAAGCGCCGGGTCTTGGTGCCGCAAGCCAGGGTTTCGGTATTGCCATGCATGGGGTCGCACAGCCATAGCACCTTGGCCCCCGAGCGATGGACGGCGTTGAGCAGGGCCGGTAGTTTTTCCCGCAGGTTCTCGGCGCCCATGCGGTGAATCAGGGTCAGCCGCCCGGGCTCGTTATGCGGGTTGAGCCGGTTGATCAGGGCCAGCAAGGCTTCGGGGGTGACTTCGGCCCCGACCTTGACTCCCAGCGGGTTACGAATACCCCGGCAATACTCCACGTGGGCACCGTCCAGCTCGGCGGTACGTTTACCGATCCATGGGAAGTGGGTGGACAGGTTGAACCAACCGTCGAAACCAGGCACTTGCCGGGTCAGGCCGTGCTCGTAGTCCAGCAGCAGCGCTTCGTGGGAAAAAAAGGTCTCTCGATGTAGGAATTTATCCGCATCGCTGCCAGCCAGGGACGCCATGAAGTGTGAGGAGTGCTGTACGTCCTGGACGGTGCGGTGGAAGTCTTCTCGTTCGGGCAGCGCATTGATCCACTCGGTGGCCCAGTGAGCGGGCTTGAGCAGGTCATCGACACCGGTTTCATAGAGTGCCCGGACAAACCCGAGCGTCGAGGCGCAGTGGGCATGAGCCTGCAGCAAGCGTTGAGGGTCCGCGCGACGCTCCTCGTGGGTGAACGCACTGCCGTTGACGATATCTCCGCGGTACACCGGCAGGGTTTTCTGCCCCTGGGTTTCACTGCCGCTGGAACGTGGCTTGGCATATTGCCCGGCCAGGCGTCCCAGGCACACCACTGGCATGTGCAGGCGCTGCATCAGTATCTGGGCCATTTGCTGTAGCACTTTTATCTGCTGTGTCACCGCTTTGCTGGAGCACTGATCAAAGGACTCGGCGCAATCGCCGCCCTGCAGGATGAAGCGCTCGCCGTCCTGGGCCTGGGCGATCAATACCTTGAGTTGCAGGATTTTGTCGGCACACACCAGGGACGGTCGCCTGGCCAGCGTTTGCAAGGCTTGGCGGTGTTCGGTGGGGCAAGGGTAGGTGGGCTGGTGCAGGGCAGTGCACGAGCGCCAGGTTTCGGGTGTCCAGCCAGTGACGGTGGCGTGGATGTGTTTGTGCGTCGTCAGCATTCAGCGTCTCCTTGTCGGTACAGCAATCGAGGATTCAGCCGGTGCAAATACAGTAAGTCGGCGCCGACTTTAGAGGGCAGCAGATGTTATGTTCGGGACTAGTTCTTCTGAGGTGGCGGTGATAGTGCGGTGGTAAAACTACGATGGGAAATACTATAAAAGTCTCTGTTTAATACTTTTGGCAGGTGCTAATGAATTATTGATGAAAAATTGATTCACGTTCGATGAGCTGTTTTTTAGGTTGATTGTATTGTGCAGGTGATTAGCGTATTGGCGGGCCCGCGACGATGCGACTAACAGATACCGCCAGGTCGCCAACAAGTAGTTGGGCTTTCTCTCTGATATCTGCAGGCTCTTACAAACAGACCGCGAAAGTATTTTACTTTGTCCGTCGACTCGCCAATTCTCGCTGTTTAAAGAAAGAGGGCGGGTTAATGTTAGTTCACAACGATCATTACTATGGGATTTTGCAGGGCGCCGAACGCGAAATCCTGCGTCATGGGGAGTTGATCCCCGACGCCACTTTCTATGAGCACAAACTTCAAGCCGTGTGGGCGCGTGCCTGCCACAGCGAGTTCTACCGGTCCCTGGGTGAGTACAGTTTTGCCGGGTTCCAGGCCTTGGAGTTGACGCCCAAGGCCAGCCTGAAGGGCTCTCCGCGCGCGTTCTGCACCGTCGATTACGGCCAGGCCGCCAAGTATTACGCGACCACGGGTACCACCGGCGAGCCCACCCCCAGCCCACGGCTGAAAGAAGACATCATCTGGAACGCCGTTTCGGTAGCCTTCCACTGGCGCCATGTCATCGAGCCCGGCTCGCGGGTGGCCAATCTGATGCCTTCGGATATCGTCCCAGTCGGCGACTTGATCGCCAATGTTTGCGAATACCTCGATGTTTCCCACGTTCGGGCCTATCCCTTTACTACCGGTATCACCGACTGGGAGCGCCTGTGCAAAATGTTCGAGACCTACCGCCCGACAGTGATCTTTATCGCCCCGGGGGTATTGGTGCAATTGACCCGCTACCTGAAGCAGCGGCAGATGCTCGAACGCGTCAGCGAGTCCATCAAGGTGATCATGTTGCTGGGCGAGGTCAACACCCGGCCGTTCCGGGAAAAGCTGGCTTAGTGGTGGGCCTGTGATATCCACGACGCCAGCTATGGCAGCACCGAAACCGGTACCTTGGCCGCGGTCACCCAGGGCAAGGTCCAGCGCTTGACCACGGCCACCAACTATTTCGAGCTGGTGACAGCCAATGGCCAGATCGTGCCCCTGAGTGATGGCGCCACCGGGCGCTTGGTGGTCACCCCGCTGAATCTGTACGCCCGTCCCCTGCTGCGCCTGGACACTGGCGACAGCGTGACCATCACGTCCCAGTGCGCGCCGGGGTTGCCGGGGCCGACGATGATGGTCAACGGTCGCGATTCGGACGCGGTAATAGTGTCCGGGGTAGATCTTGAAATCCGCAAGATCGAAGAAATCGTCTATGGCAACAGCAACGCCACCGGCTACCTGATCGAGGTGGACCGCCAGACGGATCGTGCCAGTCTGATCCTGGAACGCGACGTTGTCTGGGACAACGACTTGGAGGCGGGGCTCGCCGACGCGTTGCGCGAGTGTTCCCAGGAGCGGATCAAGCTGGACTGGGACAAGATTCTGTTCGTCAACAACCTGGCGGCGGTCAGCAAAAGCGGGGCCTCGCAGAAGAGCTGGAAAAAAACCAACCTGCGTTTTGTCGGTGGCCAGCAATGAATGCTTTGAGCCAGATCGCACCACGTTTTCCCGCGGGGAACGCGGTGGTCAGCGGCCAGCCGGATTTGTGGTGCACCTATGCCGCTATTCGCAGCCTGGCCTGGGTCGACCAGTTGCAAAGCGTCGACCGGCCGCAGATCTGCCGCTACATCGAGTCCCGGCTGAACCGCGATGGTGGCTATGCCTGGAGCAAAGGCATGCCTTCAGATGCCTGGGCGACTTTTTACTGCACAGAAACCCTCAACGACCTTGGCGCGCAGGAGCGGGGGACGCAAAAGACCGAGTCCTGGCTGGACAGCCTTTGGGACGGCCACGCCTATGCCATGTGCGCGGGCCAGGGCGCAGACGTGTGGGCTACCCACTATGCCGTGCGCACCTTGATCAATGTCTGTCATGGCGAAGTAAAAGAGCCGGCGGAGCTGCTCGATTGGCTCAGCGGGCTGCAATGTGAAAGCGGCGGTCTCAGTTGGTCTCCGGCGTTTGCCCGGCGCAACAAAGCCGACGTGCGCGCCTGTTTTTATGGGGTGATGGCTTGGAAAGCCCTTAGCCAGCAAGGCGCGTGGGTACCGACATGGGACATGGACCGACTGGTCCAGTGGATGCAGGCCCAGCAGCTTGAATGCGGCGGTTTCCGCTTCAGTGAAGCGGCGGATACGCCTTGCCTGTGGGCGACCTATCGCACGACCGCGACCCTGGCAGCACTGGGTACCAGCCCGCTGCACAGTGCCCGTTGCGTGGCATGGATTGATTCGTTGCGTGGCCCAGGCGGCGGTTTCGTGCGTTGGCAAGGCTACGATTGTGAAGACGTGTGGGCGGTGTTTTGTGCGGTGGGGTCGCTCAAGGCCCTGGGTCAGGATGTCAGCGGGCTGGCCCAGGGTGTCAGCCAGTTTATCCAGCACCTTTATGTCGACAATGGCGGCTACACCTACCGTGAAAAAAGCGCGGCGGCTGACGTGTTGACCACAGCGGCCACCGTGTTGGGCGGAACTCTCGCCCCCCAGGACCGCGACTCGGCGGTGCGTTGGATCGAGGGATGCCAACTGCCCAACGAAGCCGGAGTGATGTACATGCCGGGCCGGGGCGCGGAAGTGCGCTGCACCGCCTGGGCCTTGGCTGCCGGAGCGTTGCGTGATGCTGTGCAAGGCCGACAGGCTGTGCTCGCCTGGCTGGGCCGGATCCAGAACCCTGATGGCGGTTTCGGCTTCTGGGAGGGGCGCGGCTCGGACATGGTTTCGACGGCCTCAGCCGTGTCGATCATGGCCATGTTGGGTAGCAATAACGGTGTCGACTGCGCTCAGTTGGAGCACTTTATCCGGCGGTGCGCCATCACCCAGGAGCCGCCGACCTACGGAAACTTTCCTGACGGCACGCCAACGCTTCGCTCCAGTATCCAGGCGCTCAAGTGCCTCCGGTACCTGGGGCACGGCAACGGGGGCGCGATGCAGGCTCTGCTCCTGCGGCACAAGGTCAAGCAGGGTGGTTTTGCCAATATCGGCAACCGCATTCCGGACCTGCTGAGCACTTACGAAGCCATGGCTGCCTCCAGTGCCTTTGATCTGGAGGTGGACCGCGCCCACGTGTTGTATTTCTTGGAGAAGGTTGAGACTGCCAGCGGATACGCCTGGTCACCGATGTATCGCGAGGGGCAAGACGCGCTCTCTACGTGCCTGGGAAGTTTATTAAGGCAATGGTTCCAGGGGCGCCTGGATGTACTTCCCCACTTATATTTGTCTTGAGAGGCTGTTGTGCCGACGATCAATATTCGTTCCGGTTTTCTTGGAATAAGTGAAAAGAAAAAAATCGCCTTGAAAGTTGCCCGTGAACTCAAAGGCCATGGACTTGACCCCGCTCACTGTATGGTGATTTTTAGTGCGCTGGATGAAGACAGTGTATTCAGCGCCGGTCTTTCGATGCCGATTAATCATGGCGACTCGAAGAAGAGTCGTGTGTTCTTTATTCGTGCATCAATCGCGGCCAGCCGCGATCAGTTTTTTCGCAAGGATTTCGCCACGCAACTGTTCAATTTTTTTAATGCCCAGTTTGCCGATGTATTTTTCTACCTGCAGTACGAAGATGTTTTCCCTGAAAGTGTTTTCTATTCCACAGGCGAAGCTCTGAATAACGCAGCCATAAAGGGTTAATAACATGATCAACTCCAACTCTGTAAAAGAAGATATTCGTTCAGCACTAGAGACCTTGCTTGGGCCTGAAGTCCGCGCCATCGGCGTTGACCAGAGCTTTCGTGACTTTATCGGCGAGCGCTTTGACAGCCTGATGGCCGTAGAAGTGGTGACCACCATTGAAGAGCGCTTCGGGATCGAGGTGGACTATGTGGGCGATGACGTCCGCTACTGGTTCGAGACCCTGGAAAAGATGGAGCAGTTTGTCAAAGAACGCCTGGAAGATAACGTTACCTTGCAGGCTATGTAAGCGATGAGCCTGGAACACGTTTTCAGCACCTCGGGGTCCACCAGCGCGCCGCGCCAGTGGGTCCGCACCCGGTGGCAAATGGAGCAGGAGGCGCGGATGATCCTGGGGGCATGGGCTCCGGGCGTTACCGATATCTTGTCGTTTGCGCCCACTGAACACAGCTACGGCATGATTCTGGGGCAGGTGGGGGCCGACGTGACCAAGGCGCGGCTGCAACGGTGCTCCCTGGAAAAACTGGTGCTGCCGGACCTGCAAGTCACGGGGCCTACGGTCATCCTGTGTATTGCCAGCACCTGGACATTGCTCCCCTCTTTACTCAAGCGCCTGGCCCCGCAGGTGCCGGTGTTGGTACTGCATAGCGCCTCGACGTTACCGTCCAAGGCGTACGAGGTGGTCAATCGTTTTGCCGGGGGCAATGTGCGTTTTGTCGAGATCCTCGGTTCGACCGAGACCGGTGCCATTGCCCATCGCCCCATCGCCGAGGCGAGCATGCCCTGGACGGTATTCGAGGATGTTTCATTGCTCAGCCCGATTGGCGTCGAGTCGCGCCTCAAGGTCCACAGCCTGCGGATCGCCAGGGCCGCTGGGAATCGGGTGGCGGCGCTGACCCACCAGAGCGATGACTGGATCCTGGCCGGGGAGCGCGAGCAGTTCCAGTGGTTGGGCCGCGCCAGCCAACTGATAAAAATCAATGGCGTGCGCCAGGACCTGGGCGTCCTGCGCGCCGAACTGGGTGCCGCGACCCAGTGCCAGCACCTCACCTGTGTGCCCCTGCGCGATGAGTTGCGCGGCGAGGCCTATGAAGTGCTGTTCAGCTCGCCGACCCTCAGTGAGGCGAGCATTACCTTGGCTATCGAACGCCTGGGCGTCCATTTTCCCAAGCCGGTGCAGATCCGGCGCGTCGAGTATTTGCCGTTGTCGGCCAGCGGCAAGCCGCAGGCTTGGGCTATCCAGCAAACAGGGAATTGAGTGTTATGAACACCCGTATTGCAGAGCAGAGCATTACCGCTTACCTGTCCGGCCACGCGAGTAGTGGTGAGCAAGCCGAGGCCATGCCGGACTTTCTCAAGTTGCCGTTACGCCAACGCCATCGCTTGCTGCAGGAACAGCCCCAACTACAACAACAGTGGGCCCGACAGTACAACCACTGGGCCGGCTGGGCCGACAACCAATACCGTTGCCTGGTGTCGAGTGTGATCGACGACAGTGCAATGTTCCGCCTGGGGGTCAAGGATACGGTCGACGTGGCGGGCATGCCGACGCGCCTGGGGCTGCGCAGCTATCGCCACTACCCCGAAGTTTCGGCCAGCGCCCTGTGTGGTTTGCATCCCGAGGTGCGCACCCTGTTCAAGGTCGCGACCACCGAACTCAATATCGGCTTTGGCTGTGGTGCCCGTAATCCGTTGTACCCCTCCATTGACCCGTCGGGCTCCAGCACCGGTTCGGCGGTCTCGGTGGCCGCCCACTTGTGCGATATCTCCTTGGGCACCGATGTGCTCGGCTCCGTGCGTTGGCCCGCGGCCCATTGCGGCATGGTCGGGCTGCGCATGACCCACAAGGCTTCCAATCTGGACGGCGTATTTCCGCTATCACCCTCCATGGATGCGCTGGGCTGGGTCACCCGCACCGCCGATGACCTGGATTTCCTGATGCCCAGGCTCGGCCTGGAGCAACACCTGGGCCAGCAGAGACCGCTGGCGGACACCTACCGGATTGGCGTGTTGAGCCACATCGACGAGGGCGTCACCAGCACCGCGATGCTCGACATGATGAAGCAGGCCAAAAGCCTGCTGGCCGACCTGAACATGCCTCAAGTCGCCATGCAGTTGCCTGAACTGTGGGACTGCCGCGGTGCCGCCTGGCAGTTGTGTGCCCGGGACGCATGGCTGGCTTCGAAGGTCTGGCGTGATGTATTCGATACCGAACTGCATTGGTCGACCCAGGCGGCTCTTGACGTTGGCGCCGGTGTTACAGACAGCGAGCACCTGCAGATAATCGAGCGTATGCACTCGGTACGGGCTGGGATCGAAGGCTGCTTCGAGGACGCCGCGGTGGATTTCGTGGTGTTCCCCATCGACCCTTGCCGGCCTTTCGATATCCGCAACCCACAGCCGGGGGATTCGACCATTCCGTGCCCGACCGACCCGGACTACGGGCAAAAAATCGGCTTCACCCCGTTGGCCAGTTTCAGCGGCCTGCCGGCCATCACCTTGCCGATCATCCTCAGTGCCGACGGCAAGGCACCCCTTGCCTTACAGATCATGGGGCGCCGCGACAGCGAGCTGCAATTGATTGACCTGGCCAAACGGCTTGAAGCGTTACGCGGTCCGTTACCTGCTGCTTCAACCGAACGATAAGGATCATCTGATATGTGTGGAATTACTGGTTGGGTCGATTTTTCGAGAGTCCTGACAGACCAGCTGCCGGTGGTGCGCGAGATGACCGCCAGCCTCGCCCGACGCGGCCCGGATGCCGAAGGTATCTGGCAGGGCCAGCATGCCTTGCTGGGGCATCGGCGCCTGGCGATCATTGACTTGAGCGGCGGCGCGCAGCCGATGACGTTTACCACGGCGGGTGGCGCCACGATGGCGCTGGTGTACACCGGTGAGGTGTACAACTATGTCCAATTGCGCGAGTCCTTGCGCAAGGCCGGGCATCAGTTCAATACCCAGAGCGACACGGAAGTGGTACTGCACGCCTATCTGGAGTGGGGCGAGCACTGCGTGGATCACCTCAACGGCATGTTCGCCTTTGCCATTTTCGATGAGCGCCACGGACGTTTCCTGCTGCTGCGCGATCGCCTGGGGGTCAAGCCGCTGTTCTATGCCTCGCTGGACTCGGGCCTGTTGTTCGCCTCGGAGCCCAAGGCCATCCTCGCCCACCCGCAGTTCCAGCGCTCGCTGGACGTCGTGGGCCTGGTGGATGCATTGTCCCTGTCCAAGGCTACCGCGCAGACCCCATTCAAGGGCATTCGTGAGTTGCCTGCGGGCCATCGCTTGCAATTGCTGGCCGGGCGGGCGCCGTTGGTGCAGCGTTATTGGTCGCTGGAGCGTTGCGAACACACCGACAGCGAGGCGCAAACGGTGGAGAAGACCCGCGCTTTGCTGGAGAAGGCGTTGGGTGAGCAACTGTATGCTGACGTGCCGGTGTGTACGCTGCTTTCCGGTGGCCTGGACTCGACCATTCTCACTGCCATGGCCCAAAAGAAATTGCAGGCAGAGCACGGGCGAGTGGTTAACTCGTTTTCCGTGGACTTTGTCGGCCAGGCCGAGCAGTTCCGCGCTGATACGTTCCGTCCGGATCGCGACCAACCCTTCGCCCTGGCGGCGGCCGAAGCCATCGGCAGCCATCACCAGACGATCCTGATCGACAACCAGGAACTGGTGGATGAGGCCGCGCGGCAATCGGTGTTCAGGGCCAATGATTCGGCCCAGACCTTCGGCGATGTGGATACCTCGCTGCACTTGTTGTTCAAGGCCATTGGCGAGCATTCCACCGTAGCCATTTCCGGTGAGGCGGCGGATGAGGTGTTTGGCGGTTATGCCTGGTTTCGCGATCCTCAGGCCCTGGAAGCCCAGCGCTTTCCCTGGCTGTCGCGCATGCAGCTGTTGCAGAGCGAAATGATCAACCCGGACTTCAACAAACTCTGTGATTTTACCGAGTACCAGCGCGCCAGTTATGGCCAGGCGGTGGACAGTGTCGAACACCTGAGTGGCGACAGTCTTGAGGAGCGCAAGATGCGTGAGGTCTGCCACATGCATTTGCATCGCTGGCTGCCGATCCTGCTGGATCGCAAGGATCGCTTGAGCATGTACGCCAGCCTCGAAGTGCGGGTGCCCTTTACCGACCATGAGCTGGTTCATTACGTCTACAACGTGCCGTGGAGCATCAAGGGCAAGGACGGCGTGGAGAAGTGGTTGCTCAAGCAAGCCTGCGCCGACCTGGTACCGGCTGCCGTACTGCAGCGCAAAAAGAGCCCGTATCCGACGTCAGCCAACCTCGCTTATGAGCAGTTCCTGCGTGGTCAGACCCGGGCGCTATTGCAGCAAGCGGATAACCCGGTGTTCCAGATTATTGATCGCACTCACCTGCGTCGCGAGCTTGAGCAGCCGGTGAGTTATTTCAACTCTCAACTCAAGCGCAATAATCTGGAAACGGCCCTGTCCCTTGCGGCGTGGCTGAAGGATTACAAGCTGGCGCTTTAACTGAGCTGGGTGGCCAGTGTCTTTTCAACCTGGGGGGCGGCGCCGAAATCGAGCATGGATATGAAACTGTCCATCAAGGGTGATTCGTTGTGGGTGTTCCACGTCATGTAGAGGCCGATTGCCGGGTTGGGGGACGCGGTGACTGGGTAGATCCGGCGAAACAACACCTTGTCGCGCATGATCGAGTTGGCAATCGACTCGGGTACCAGGGCCACGCCGAAGCCACAGGCCACGAGACCGATCAAGGTATGGATCTGCGCGGCCTCCTGGACCACCTTGGGATAAAAACCGGCGGCTTCACACAAGGCAATGAGCTGACTGTGATAGCCGGTGCCCAGGGCTTCCGGGGTGAACACGAAGTCTTCCCCGGCGAAATCCCTCAGGTCGATCTGGCCATCCCGCGCCTTGGGATGATGAGTGGGCATTGCCATCACGATCTCTTCATCCAGCAGCAGGCGCGACTCGACGTTTTCCGCCGAGATTGGCAACTTGCGCATGAACGCGATATCCGCTTCCCCCGAAAGGATTGCCTTGGCCTGGCTGGAGGACGGCATCTCCTTGATGATCAGTTGGACCTTGGGAAAGGTTTCTCGGAACTGGCGCAGGGTACTGAGCAGCGACTCGTAGTAGGCGATCGATACGGCGGTTACGGTCAGTTTGCCCGCGATGCCTTCGGACACCTGGCGCGCGTGTTCGATACCCAGCTCCAACTCCTTGAGGGTGCTGTAGGCCGCATTCAGGAAAGCACCGCCGGCAGGGGTCAGTTTTACTCCGCGCTTGTTGCGGGTGAACAGGCTAAACCCCAGTTTGTCTTCCAGGCGATTGATGGCCTGGCTCAAGGGTGGCTGGGCCATGTGCAGGCGAATAGCGGCCTTGTGAAAATGCAGCTCTTCAGCCACGGCGATGAATTGGCGCAGCAGGCGGGTTTCGATCATTTCTTCTGTTCCTTCATTTGAATTGATCAGGGGAGGGCAATGTTACCGGCTATTGGACGCTCGATTGAGTGTTAAATACCGTTATTTGATATTTTGGATCCGGATTTTACAAGCCCATTCAGCAGGCCTAAATGCCATGGGGAAGTTCATGGATGGGGGGAGACAGGTGAATATTCTTTAATGCTTCACAAGAGTTAAACGTTAACTTGATATAGGGTAAGTATCAATTTGCGCCGTCGTTAGTATTAAACAAGCCAGATATTCATTGTTAAGGTGAGGTGATAATCAAGAGGAAGAACCAATGAACTTTACAGGTAAAACAGCGGTTGTAACGGGCGCTGGCCGAGGGTTGGGTTTTATTTATGCCCAAGAGTTGGCGAAATTGGGCGCCAATGTGGTGATCAGTGATGTTGGCTCGGATAACCTGGGTGCGGGGACCGATGCCTCGATTGCCATGGACGCTGCGCGAACGCTTCAGTCCAAGGGGTTTAGCGTGGTTGGCCACCATGGCGACCTTTCCACGGAGCAGGGTTGCCAGCAGTTGGTAGAGACGGCCATCAAGGCGTTTGGGCAACTCGATATCCTGATTCACAACGCCGGTTGGGTGGGTTATCAATCTATTGAAGATGCGGATGCAACTTTCATTGGGCGAGCGGTGGATATCAATATCTATACGCCTGTGTGGTTATGCAAGCATGCCTGGAAACACCTCAAAAAATCTGCTGCTGCGCGGGTGGTGCTGACTTCATCGGATCGGGCGATGTACCAGCAATATGCACAACCCGGCCTGACGGCGTATGCCGCAGGTAAAATGGCGCAACTGGGTATTATGAATGCACTGAGTATGGAAGGTGCAGAGGCGGGCATCCTGGTCAATGCGGTATCGCCGGTGGCCAAGACCCGTATGTGGGGCGTGAAGGGCGAGCCGGAAAACCTCAAGCCCGAATGGGTAGCCCCTGGCGTGATCTTCTTGGCGTCGCAGCAATGCCAGGACACCGGCTATATCCTGCGCGCCAGCAATGGCCAATTTACGGCCACACGGTTTGCCGAGAACCCGGGTGTCGACTATCCCGTCGATCTCGCCCGGATCAGCGCAGCCAGCGCCGAGCAAGTTGCTCAACAGTGGGACCACATCAAGGAGTGCTGAAAATGTCTGCTCAGGAAGAGCTACGTCTTTTTGCATCGTGCCAGGCCGACCTGGGCGAAAGCCCGGTCTGGGACGAAGCCCAAAACAGTTTGTTATTCGTGGATATCAGTGGCGGGCAGATCAATGCCCTGGATCAACAGGCCAACCTCACGCGACTGTATGAGTCGCCTTCGCGGATCGGTGCGTTGGCGTTGACCCAGAAGGGCAATCTGATTTTTGCCCAGAATGCCGGGGTTGCTATCCTCGACCGCACCAGCCTGCGGGTTATCCATAACTCCAAACTGGCCATCACCCTCTCGTCCTATCGTTTCAACGATGGTGCTTGCGACCCCCAAGGGCGTTTTGTCACCGGCTTGATGGATGAAGGGCACAGTCGAAGCACCGGCAAGCTCTATCGCTACGATGCCGGCTTGAATGCCTCGGTGATGCTGGATCACATCAGTCTGCCCAACGGCCTGGCCTGGTCGATCGACGGCACCGAGCTTTTTTTTGTCGACTCAGTGGCCTGTACCATTTACCGCGCCCGTTACCCGGCCAACGGCAGTTACCTGGAACAAGTGGCAGTGTTTGCCCAGACACCTACCGAACTGGGCCGCCCGGACGGCCTTGCGCTGGACACGGAAGGCGGCCTTTGGGTCTGCCAGTTCAACGGCGGCTGCCTGCTCAGGTACGACCGTAACGGCGTCTTGACCCAGACCTTGCCAGTGCCAGTACCGCGCCCCACAAGTTGCTGCTTTGGCGGGCCGGACATGCGTACCTTGTTCATTACCACCGCCAAGTTCGGCATGTCGGCCGCCGAGCAGGCGGACTTCCCGGAAGCGGGAAATATTTACAGTATCCGGTTGCCTGTCCCCGGTGTTCCTCGCCACCGTTTCAAAGAACTGTGAGCCCAGTGGCATCAAGGGCGTGGCAGGCCTGTAGGAATCAGTGAGTAATCGGTCAGTGTCATGACCTTCTCTTGAATCTCCCCCACCATCGCGCCGTGCTCTGCGGCGCTTTTTGCCTTGATGGCCGACCATTCCTGGTCGGCCATTAATTTTTCCCATCCCTGGCGCATCACGTTGGCATCCGGCCACTTGATCAGATAGACAAATTCGGTGCGCTGGTCGGTCTTGGTTTCCCACAAGGCAATGATGTCGAACCCATAGCGAGTCATGATCCGCATGGCGTGATCGCGGAATCGCTCATGAAATGCGGCTTTGTTGGTCTCGAAAATCTCGTAGACACGCAATTGATAGACGGCGTCTTGTTTCTTGGCCGGCACGGTTGTTTCCACCGGGCTGGCGTGGGCAGTCAGTGAGGGCATGAACAGGCCTGCGAATGTCATGAGGTGGAAAGCCAATAGCGTGGTTTTAAGTCCCGCCATGATTGATCCTGCCGCAAGAATGAGGGAGGGGCCGCTGATGCGGGCGATGCATGGATATTTGGGGAGCGGGAAGGCTTTGTATAATATTTTTTGCCTGACCGTTTGAGACGCGGCAGGTCTCAATGGATGCGCAAATCGATCGTCATTCACTGGGCTTACAAGGAAACGGTTGTGAACCGTAGAAAGCAAAAAACCCGCACTAGGCGGGTTTTTTGGGTGCTTTCAGGTGTGCTTGGCATCACCTGAAAACGAAAGGTGGTGCCCAGAGACGGAATCGAACCGCCGACACGGGGATTTTCAATCCCCTGCTCTACCGACTGAGCTATCTGGGCAACGGGGCGCATTAAACGGGTTTTTCAGGGGGTCGTCAAGCAAGTTTTCAAAAAATATTTAATTATTACCGTCGCTTACGTGCCGACCCCGGTTTTTGATCAATTATTGAGCAGGCGGCACGTAGCCGTCAGCCTTGGCGTAATCCTCGCCGGAAAAGTACTTGTCCATCTCGCCTTGAAGATATTTGCGATCTTCGGCGTTCATCATGTTCAGGCGTTTTTCGTTGATCAGCAGGGTCTGGTGCTTCTGCCAGTCGGCCCAGGCCTGGGCGGAGACATGGTCGAAAATGTCCTGACCCTTGGCACCTGGGAACGGGGCGCGCTCCAGGGCAGGCAGTTCTTTGTGGTATTTGCGGCACATGATGGTGCGGGTCATGACGAAACTCCTGCGTTCAATACATCGGCCGCGCGCTTCAGCAGTTTTTTTACCGGGGCGGCAAGGCCCAGGCGCGGCGGGGTGGCGAGGTTATACCAGAGCCAGTCGGCCTCGGCCACGTGATGGGCCGATTCCTCGACCCGGACCAGCCAGGGTTCGATAGCTAACTGGAAATGGCTGAAGGTGTGGACCAGCCCAGGCAGCGCCTGCTGCTTGCCCAGCGCCAGTGAGTGCTGGTTGGCCAGGTGTTCCAGGTCATTCAGGTCGTCCAGTTCCGGCAAGCTCCACAGCCCGCCCCACAGGCCCGTAGACGGGCGACGGTAAAGCAGGATCGCGCCCTCATGGTTGGCCAGCAAGGGCATCAGCGTGCGCTTTTGCGGGATGGTCTTGCGTGGCTTGGGGATCGGGTAGCGGGTCTCCAGGCCCAGCATGTGCGCTTCACAGCCCTTTTCCAGCGGGCACAGCAGGCAGCTGGGCTTGCTACGGGTGCAGAGGGTGGCGCCCATGTCCATCATCGCCTGGGTGTAGGCGTTGACGCGATCGTGCGGGGTAAAGCGCTCTGCGGTGGCCCACAGCTGCTTGGCGACCTTGGGCTCGCCCGGATAGCCTTCCTGGGCGGTAAAGCGCGCCAGCACGCGCTTGACGTTGCCGTCGAGGATCGGCGCGCGCAGGCCCATGCTCAGGCTGGCGATGGCGCCAGCGGTGGACAGGCCGATACCGGGCAGTTCGGTGAGCTTCTCGACGTCGCGGGGAAACTCGCCGCCGTGCTCGGCGACGACGATCTTTGCGGTCTTCTGCAGGTTGCGTGCGCGGGTGTAGTAGCCCAGCCCGGTCCACAGGTGCAGCACTTCATCTTCCGGTGCGGCCGCCAGGGCTTCGACTGTTGGCAGCGAGGCCATGAAACGGTCGAAGTAATTGAGTACGGTGCTGACCTGGGTCTGTTGCAGCATGATTTCCGAGACCCACACCCGATAGGGGGTGATGCCCTGCTGCCAGGGCAGGTCATGGCGACCGTGCTGGTCGTACCACTCCAGTACGGCCGCTGAAAATTGCTCGTTCCTCATCGGTTGAACAAACCTTTGAGGGCGTCTTTGAGCTTGGGATTGACCTTGTCGAGCTTCTCTTCAATCTTCTCGCTGAGCTTGTTGCCCGCCATCTTGGCCGCCACCTGGCCCAGGCCGTCCTTGTCCAGGCGGCAGGCCTTGGCGCCCAGCTCCAGCGGGCCACGGCAGCGCAGCGGGACTTCGATGCCGCGGAAGTTCGAGCCTACCTGGCAGGCCGGGTCCGGCATGTCGCGCTTGTCGCCTTCGACGATGATGCCTACGCGGTAGTCCATGCCCAGCACGCGCAGGTCGATGTCGCCATTGCCGTTGACGGTCAGGCCGGGGATCCGCACTTTCAGGTCCGGGTTGCTGGCGACGCCGTTACGCAAGGTCAGGTTGCCCTTGAGCTCCTGGAATGGTGTGTCCTTGCCGCGCGGCTCGCTGGCCAGGGTCTTGCGATTGAGCAGGGCGATGCCGGTACACAGCTGTTGTTCAATGTTGGCGTTGAGCAGCACGCCATTGTTGATCACAAAGCTGGCACTGCCGTTGAGGCTGTCGATCAGCGCCTTCTGGCTATTGCCGCGTCCCGTCAGGTTGCTATCTAGGGTGAGTTGGCCCTTGACTGGTGGGGTTTTGCCCTGGGCCTGGAGGATGCGTTCGACCGGCACTTGCTTGATTTTGGTCTGCAGTGCCAGTACGGGCACATCTTCGCGGGCGTCAAGGTTGCCGTTGGCCTGGAACGTGCCGTTGTAGAGGCCACCGCTCAAGGTGTCGAGCTTGAGCTGACCACCCTGGCCGGAGGCTTTGAGGGTGGCGTTCTCGATGGGTAACTGGCCGAGGGTCAGTTGGCCGAAGGACAGGTCGGCAATCACATCCAGCGTGCGCAGGCGTGCCAGTGGCAGCAGTTTGTCGGTGCTCCAGGCGCCTTTGGTCGGTGCGTCCGGCAGCGGTGTGGTACCACCGGCGGCCATGGCCCCGGCTTCGCTGCTCTGCACTTCGGCCTGGCGTGCGACGGCGGCGCTGTTGGCCGCCTCGGACTTGGTCGGCAGGTAGTTATCGGCGTTGAACGTGTCGGCCTTGAGCTGGACGCGCAGGGATTGCTTGGCAAAGTCTTCAACGGCCAGGCGCCCGGTAAAGGTACTGCCGTCGAGTTTCAGGTTCAGGTCTTCCAGCGCGATGCTCGAAGGCGTGCCTTGCAGGCGGCTGACCAGTTCGACCTTGCTCAGGCTGCCGGGGGCCATGGCCGGCAGTGGCTGGCCGACGCTGTCGAGGAACTTGGCCAGGTCAAACTGGGCAATCGACAGGGCGCCGCTGACCTGTGGGGTTTTATCCAGGTCGTTGACCTTCAGTTCGCCCAGCGCCCGCAGTTGGTTGAGCGAGAGCTTGAGGCTGGTCCACTCGGCAATGTTCGCCGACAGGTCCACCAGCAACTGGCCCTGGGTGGCAAACGTCACGGTCTTGCCTTGCAGCGGCTCGCCCGTGGCTTCGCCGGCAATTTTCATGTCTTCGAACTGATAGCGCTTGAGGGCGCGGTCAAAGCGCAGCTCGCCGTTGAGTTCGCTCTTGACCCGCATGACCGGCTGGTTGCTGCCGAAGAACGCGGTGAGCTTGACCGGAATGCTCGCGCCTTCATGCACGGCACCGGTGCTCAGTTGGATGCTTTCGGCGCTGAATTGCTTGCCGGTCTGCTCGTCGTTGTACTCGATACGCGCGTTGTTGACCGTCAGGCTGTCGATATCCAGGCGGATCGGCTGGGCCGCTTTCTCCGGCGCTGGCGCCGTGGTTGGTGCTGGCGTCGCGGGCACCTCGGCGGTGCCTGTGGCCGCAACGGCCGGCGCCTTGCCGATATCTTCCCAGTTGCCATGGCCTTGCTTGTCACGGGTCAGGCGCAGGTTCAGGCCCTCGACGCGCACATCGCTCATCTGCACTTCGCGGCGCAGCAATGGCAGCACGCGTACCGACAGGCCAAGCATCTGCAGGTCGGCGAATGGTTGGGCAGGATTGCTCAGGGTGGCCACGCTGGCTTCATGCAGCTCCAGGCCCAGCCACGGGAACAGGCTCCAGCCGATATCGCCATTGAGCGTCAGCTCGATGTGGGCCTTGTCGCGGGCAATCTGGCGAATCTCGTCTTTATAGTCGTTGGGATCGAAGAGGTGGGTCAGGGCAAAGCCCAGGGCCACAATGATCAGCAACAGCCCGAGAAGTACCAGACCCAGGATTTTGCCGAACGCTTTCATGGGCGAGTCCTTGTATGTCGATTTTAAAATTTAGCCGCTGAGTATAACGCCGCGAGGCCGGTGGCTGTTTACGCATCGTTACATCGTGTCAAACAAAACAGATGAGCCGAAAAAGGTAGTGTCAGTTTGGTTTTTCTGTCACCGGCAAATGCTAATCTCTGCGCGTTCGCCCGCCTTCTGCGACTAAACGTCGCGCTTACAGGGAGCTTTACTCAACAGAACGGCCACGCCTCGCGTGCAAAGGCCGAGGAGGAGAGCGCCTGGCGAACACAGACTAATAACTGGGGGAAACACCAATGAGCACTAGCACTGCGGCCGGATCTACCGCCGCGCAGCCTGCGTTCCTGTCCAAGGAGCGCATCATCGCCAAGCCCGGGTTCAACCGCTGGCTGGTTCCGCCGGCCGCCCTGGCCATCCACTTGTGCATCGGCATGGCCTACGGTTTCTCGGTGTTCTGGCTGCCGCTGTCCAAGGCGCTGGGCGTCACCGCGCCGGTCGCTTGCGCACCGGACATGAGCTTTATCGCGCAGATTTTCTCGTCGTCCTGCGACTGGCCGATCTCCATGCTGGGCTGGATCTACACTCTGTTCTTTATCTTCCTGGGCTGCTCGGCGGCGATCTGGGGCGGCTGGCTGGAACATGCCGGGCCGCGCAAGGCGGGCGTTGTGTCGGCCTTGTGCTGGTGTGGTGGCCTGCTGATCTCGGCGCTGGGGATTTATACCCACCAGATCTGGCTGATGTGGCTCGGCTCTGGGGTGATTGGCGGTATCGGCCTGGGCCTGGGCTATATCTCGCCGGTCTCGACCCTGATCAAGTGGTTCCCGGACAAGCGCGGCATGGCCACGGGCATGGCGATCATGGGCTTTGGTGGTGGTGCGATGGTCGGCGCCCCCCTTGCAGCGGCACTGATGGGCCACTTCGCTTCGCCGACCGGCGTGGGCGTATGGCAGAGCTTTTTGGTCATGGCCGCGATCTACTTCGTGTTCATGATCGGTGGCGCCTTGTCCTACCGCGTGCCGCCGACCGGCTGGAAGCCTGAGGGCTGGACCGCGCCGGCGAAAAAAGCCAGCAACGCGATGATCACCCACCGTCACGTCCATGTGAACGTGGCCTGGAAAACCCCGCAATTTCGCCTGGTGTGGCTGGTGTTGTGCCTGAACGTGTCGGCCGGTATCGGCATTCTCGGCATGGCGTCGCCGTTGTTGCAGGAAGTGTTTGGCGGCAAGTTGCTGGGTGTCGATGTGCCATTTGGCCAACTGGATGCCGGGCAACTGGCCTCCATCGCGGCCATCGCGGCGGGTTTCACTGGCCTGTTGAGCCTGTTCAACATTGGCGGGCGGTTCTTCTGGGCGTCGTTTTCCGATTACCTGGGCCGTAAAAATACCTACTTCGTGTTCTTCGCCCTGGGCTTTGCCCTGTATGCGTTGATCCCGAACCTCGGCCACCTGGGCAACGTCTCGCTGTTCGTGGCGGCGTTCTGCATCATCCTGTCGATGTACGGCGGCGGTTTCGCGACCGTGCCGGCCTACCTGGCGGACCTGTTCGGTACGCAAATGGTCGGCGCGATCCATGGTCGCCTGCTCACCGCCTGGGCTGCGGCTGGCGTGCTGGGCCCGGTGTTGGTGAACTACTTGCGTGAATATCAGTTGAGCATCGGCGTCGAACGCGCCGCAGCCTATGACATCACCTTGTACATCCTCGCCGGCCTGCTGGTGCTGGGCTTTATCTGCAACCTGCTGGTGCGTCCGGTGGCCGACAAGTACTTCATGACCGACGCTGAGCTGGCGGCCGAACAGGCGCTGGGCCATGACAAGGGTGCTGATGCCAGCACGTCCCTGGAGTGGAAAGCCGCTTCCGGCACCGTGCCATTGGCCATTGCCGCGTGGCTGGTGGTGGGTATTCCGCTGGCGTGGGGCGTGTGGGTGACCTTGCAGAAGACGGCAGTGTTGTTCCACTAACACCGCTGTAGGCATGTGGGCCCGGTTCCTGTGGGAGCCGGGCTTGCCCGCGATAGAACCAGCTCGGTGTATCTGTAGTACTCAGGCGTCTGCATCGCAGGCAAGCCAGCTCCCACACTTGTACTGACATGTCTATCCCCGACACGCGGTCAGTCTTATCCCCTCCGATGTTTCTGTTTAGCGCCCGCAGCCCCTATAATGGCCACCTTTTTCGCCCAATGATTTTGCGGAGTTGGTGATGGCCGAACGTAAGGCGTCCGTCGAGCGCGACACTCTGGAAACCCAGATCAAAGCCTCGATCAACCTGGATGGCACCGGAAAGGCCCGATTTGATATCGGTGTCCCTTTTCTTGAGCACATGCTGGATCAAATCGCCCGTCATGGGCTGATCGACCTGGATATCGTCAGCAAGGGCGACCTGCATATCGACGACCACCACACCGTGGAGGATGTCGGTATCACCCTCGGCCAGGCGTTTGCCAAGGCCATCGGCGACAAAAAAGGCATCCGCCGTTATGGCCACGCCTATGTCCCGCTGGATGAGGCGCTGTCGCGGGTGGTCATCGACTTCTCCGGCCGCCCAGGCCTGCAGATGCACGTGCCGTACACCCGCGCCACCGTGGGCGGCTTCGATGTGGACCTGTTCCAGGAGTTTTTCCAGGGCTTCGTCAACCATGCGCTGGTCAGCCTGCATATCGACAACCTGCGTGGCACCAACACCCACCACCAGATCGAAACTGTGTTCAAGGCTTTCGGCCGCGCCCTGCGCATGGCCGTGGAGCTCGATGACCGCATGGCAGGGCAAATGCCTTCGACCAAGGGCGTTCTGTAATGCAGACGGTCGCGGTTATCGACTATGGCATGGGCAACCTGCATTCGGTGGCCAAGGCCCTCGAACATGTAGGTGCCGGCAAAGTGCTGATCACCAGCGATGCCAAGGTGATTCGCGAAGCCGACCGGGTGGTGTTTCCCGGTGTGGGCGCGATTCGCGACTGCATGGCTGAAATTCGCCGCCTGGGCTTTGACAGCCTGGTGCGCGAAGTCAGCCAGGACCGGCCGTTCCTCGGGATCTGCGTGGGCATGCAAGCCTTGCTCGATCGCAGTGAAGAAAACGGCGGCGTCGACTGCATCGGGCTGTTCCCGGGGGACGTGAAGTTCTTCGGCAAGGACCTGCACGAAGACGGCGAGCACCTGAAAGTCCCACACATGGGCTGGAACGAAGTGCGCCGCACCGTCGATCACCCGCTGTGGCATGACATCCCGGACATGGCGCGTTTCTACTTCGTGCACAGCTACTACATCGCCGCCGGTAACCCGCGCCAGGTGGTGGGTGGCGGGCACTACGGCGTCGATTTCGCCGCGGCGCTGGCCGAAGGCTCGCGCTTTGCCGTGCAGTTCCATCCGGAGAAGAGCCATACCCATGGCCTGCAATTGCTGCAGAACTTCGCCAGCTGGAACGGGCGCTGGTAATGGCCAAGAAGATCAAGCCGCCGATCCTCAATCTCACTCCCCAGCAGGAGAGTGAGGCGACCGACAAGATCAAGCGTTTCATGGAAGACCGCTTCGAGCTCAGGCTCGGGTCGTTCGAGGTGGCTGAGATCCTCGAACTGTTTACCACTGAAATTGCTCCGCACTATTACAACAGGGCGATTTTCGATGTGCAGACGCACCTTAAAGAAAGGTTCGAGAGCATCGAAAGCGACCTGTGGGCGCTTGAGAAACCCTGATTTTTCAAGCAATGCTGAATATCGAATAAGGTTTGCCAGATGCTGATTATCCCCGCTATCGATCTCAAGGACGGCGCTTGCGTACGCCTGCGCCAGGGCCGCATGGAAGATTCCACGGTGTTCTCCGATGACCCGGTGAGCATGGCTGCCAAGTGGGTGGAGAGTGGCTGCCGCCGCCTGCATCTGGTGGACTTGAACGGCGCTTTCGAAGGCCAGCCGGTCAATGGCGAAGTGGTTACGGCCATCGCCAAGCGCTACCCGAACCTGCCGATCCAGATCGGCGGTGGCATCCGTTCCCTGGAAACCATCGAGCACTACGTCAAGGCGGGCGTGAGCTACGTGATCATCGGCACCAAGGCCGTGAAAGACCCGGCCTTCGTCGCCGAGGCCTGCCGCGCGTTTCCGGGCAAGGTGATCGTGGGGCTGGATGCGAAAGATGGTTTTGTCGCCACCGACGGCTGGGCTGAAATCAGCACCGTGCAGGTGATCGACCTGGCCAAGCAGTTCGAAGCCGACGGCGTGTCCGCCATCGTTTATACCGATATTGCCAAAGACGGCATGATGCAGGGCTGCAACGTACCCTTCACCGCCGCACTGGCCGCCGCGACCAAGATCCCGGTGATCGCTTCCGGCGGTATCCACAACCTGGGCGACATCAAGTCGCTGCTGGACGCCAAGGCTCCAGGGATCATCGGCGCGATCACCGGCCGTGCGATCTATGAAGGTACCCTGGACGTCGCCGAGGCCCAGGCCTACTGCGATGCCTACAACGGCTGAGGACTGACCATGGCGCTGGCCAAACGCATCATCCCTTGCCTGGACGTCGACAACGGTCGGGTGGTCAAGGGCGTCAAGTTCGAGAACATCCGTGACGCCGGCGACCCGGTGGAAATTGCCCGTCGCTACGATGAGCAGGGTGCCGACGAGATTACCTTTCTCGACATCACTGCCAGCGTCGACGGCCGCGACACGACGCTGCATACCGTCGAGCGCATGGCCAGCCAGGTGTTTATCCCGCTGACCGTGGGTGGTGGCGTGCGCACCGTGCAAGACATCCGCAACCTGCTCAATGCCGGTGCGGACAAGGTCTCGATCAACACCGCCGCGGTGTTCAACCCCGAGTTTGTCGGCGAAGCCGCGCAGCACTTTGGCTCGCAATGCATCGTCGTCGCCATCGACGCCAAGAAGGTTTCCGGGCCGGGCGAAACCCCGCGCTGGGAGATCTTCACCCACGGCGGTCGCAAACCTACCGGGCTGGACGCAGTGGAGTGGGCGATGAAGATGGAAGGCCTGGGCGCTGGTGAAATCCTGCTGACCAGCATGGACCAGGACGGCATGAAAAACGGCTTCGACCTGGGCGTGACCCGCGCCATCAGCGATGCGCTGGGCATCCCGGTGATCGCTTCCGGTGGTGTCGGTAACCTGCAGCACCTGGCCGACGGCGTTATCGAAGGCCACGCCAGCGCGGTGCTGGCGGCGAGCATTTTCCACTTTGGCGAGTACACCGTTCCCGAGGCAAAGGCCTACATGGCGGCGCGCGGAATCGTCGTACGCTAAACGTCACTGGACACCATGACAGGCTCGCGGCACTCTGGGGCCTGCCATGGATTCCGGTAACCCTTGATGCTCAAAGACCTGCTTCTTGCCCTCGCCAGTTCCTCCATTTTATTGGCGGGTTCGCCCCATGCTGCCGAGCCGTCTGGTGATTCCCTGGTGTTGTTGACGGAAAACTTTCCGCCTTACAACATGGCGAAAAACGGCAAGAACTTCGCCAAAGATGAAAACATCGAAGGCATCGCCGCAGACATCGTGCGCGAAACCTGCAAGCTTGCCGGTATTTCCTACAACCTCACCCTGCGCTTCCCCTGGGAGCGAATCTATAAACTCGCCCTGGAAAAGCCCGGCTATGGGGTCTTTGTCATGGCCCGCCTGCCGGACCGTGAAGCGTTGTTCAAATGGGTCGGCCCGATTGGCCCGGATGATTGGGTGTTGCTGGCCAAGGCCGACAGCCCCATTCAGTTGACCGATCTTGAGCACGCCCGTAGCTACAAGATCGGTGCCTATAAAGGCGATGCCATTGCCCAGACCCTGGAAAAACGCGGGCTCAAGCCGATTATCGTGCTGCGCGACCAGGACAATGCGCAAAAGCTCATGGAGGGGCAGATTGACCTCTGGGCCACTGGCGACCCTGCTGGGCGCTATCTGGCGCGCCAGGTCGGTGTTTCCGGACTCAAGACGGTGCTGCGCTTCAACAGCGCCGAGCTCTATCTGGCGCTGAACAA
This sequence comes from Pseudomonas sp. 25 R 14, assembly GCF_900004755.1. Classification (NCBI taxonomy): domain Bacteria; kingdom Pseudomonadati; phylum Pseudomonadota; class Gammaproteobacteria; order Pseudomonadales; family Pseudomonadaceae; genus Pseudomonas; species Pseudomonas sp. 25 R 14. The sequence goes on from NZ_CVTS01000069.1 coordinate 149,553, forward strand.
GGAAGTGCCGGATGAGGTAGTGGCCAAGCTGCAGGCGGCGCTGGACCAGTTGCGTAAAGAGGGTGTCGTTGACGAGATCATGACGCGCTACCTGTAGGAGCGAGCTTGCTCGCGAAAAACTCACAAGCGCCGCGTTTAACCAGGCAGCTCGCGTTATCGTTGACGGTTTTCGCGAGCAAGCTCGCTCCTACAGGTTTCAGCGGTAAATTCCGTCCTTGCCGTGCCCAGCCATGGCCCGGTTGCTGCGCACACTGATCATCAGCTTGATATCAATCCACTCGATGCCCTGTGCCTTGAGCTTGGGCAGTTCGCGCTCCAATACCGCCAGGGTCTGCGGATAAGGATGGCCGATCATCACGGCCGAGCCCTGTTTGTGGGCCAGCTTGATAGCGGTCTGCAACTGCGTGGTGATGGCCGCTTCGGTGCGTTCGTCATCGAGAAATACATCCCGCGAGACATGCGCCAGGTCAATCTTCTGCGCTTCAGCGGCGGCCACGGTCTTGGCGCTGGTGCGGCTGTCGACAAAGAACTTGTGGCGGCGTTGCAGTTCACCCATCAACCAGGCCATGGCGCCAGGCTCGGTGGTCATGCGGCTGCCCATATGATTGTTGATGCCTGCGGTGTAGGGCACAGCCTTGAACGCCGCGTCCAGGCGCTTGCCGAGTTCTTCGATGGACAGCTCCGGGTGCCAGGCGAACGGGCCGGTAGCCGGGTCCATGGGCATGTGCAGGATCACGATCTTGCCGGCCTTGTGCGCCTCGCGGGCAAATTCGGCGGCGTGAGGGGTGTCAGGCATGATTGCCGCAGTGACCGGCCCGGGCAGGGCCAGCACGCGACGGTCGCGAGGCAGGTTCTGCCCGAGGTCGTCGATGATCAGCGTCAGGTAAGCCTTGTGGGGCTGGTTGGCAGGGTTCGCCTGGGCGACCCCTGCCATACAGCACAGCAAGGCGATGATCAGGGCAAAACGCATATCAACGGCTGCGCGTAATGCTCAGGCCCTTGAGCAGGCTCAGCGCCTGGGCCAGCTGGTAGTCATCGTCCTGAGGCATCGGCTTGGCTTTCGGGCCGCTGCCGGTTGGCTGGTCGGCACCGCCGTTGCCATTGCCCAGGTGACCTTGCAGGTCGGCTTCCTTGAAGTACTCGTTGTCGGTCTCGTTGGTGATCTTGGCCCGACGAACTTCGATATCCGGGACGATGCCCTGGGCCTGGATCGAGCGCCCGTTAGGCGTGTAGTACAACGCCGTGGTGATTTTCAGTGCGCGTTCGTTGTTCAGTGGCAGCACGGTCTGCACCGAGCCTTTGCCGAAGCTGGTGGTGCCCATCAGCACGCCGCGTTTCTGGTCTTGCAGGGCGCCGGCGACGATTTCCGAGGCCGAGGCGCTGCCACCGTTGATCAGCACCGCCAGTGGGACGTTTTCGCTCAGGTCCTTGCCGGTGGCCGAGAAGCGCAGTTCGGAGTTGGCGATACGACCCTTGGTGTAGACGATCAGACCCTTGGTGATGAAATGGTCGACCACTTCCACCGCCGATTGCAGTACGCCGCCCGGGTTGTTGCGCAGGTCGAGGACGATGCCGTTGAGCTTCTTGCCGTTGTCCTTGCGCAACTTGGCCAGGGCCTTGGCCACTTCGTCGCCGGTCTTGACCTGGAACTGGGTGATGCGGATGTAGCCGTAGCCGGACTCCAGCAACTGGCTCTTCACGCTCTTGACCGTGATGGTGGCGCGGGTCAGGGTCACGTCAAACGGGCTGCCGCCGTCGCGTACCAGGGTCAGGGTGATTTTCTGGCCGACCTTGCCGCGCATCTTGTCGACGGCTTCGGTCATGGTCTGGCCCCGGGTCGGCTGGCCGTTGATCTTCACGATCAAGTCGCCAGCCTGGATGCCGGCCTTGGACGCCGGGGTGTCGTCGATCGGCGACACCACCTTGATGATGCCGTCCTCGGCGCCGACTTCAATGCCCAGGCCACCAAATTCGCCGCTGGTGCTTTCCTGCAGCTCGGCGAAATCTTCCGGGCCCAGGTAGGCAGAGTGCGGGTCAAGGTTGCTGAGCATGCCTTTGATGGCATTTTCCAGCAGAGTCTTGTCGTCGACGGGTTCGACATAGGCTGCCTTGATCCGGTCCATGACCTCGGCAAAGGTGCGCAATTCGTCCAGCGGCAGCGGCGCCTTGGTGGTCGCGGCCATGGCTGACGGGGCGGTCTGGTCGGCGAATGCCATAGGCGCGCCGATTATCAGGGCGATCGTCAGGGCCAGCGATGTGAGGCGGGACAAATGCAGCATGTCGAACGAACTCCTAATGTAGATGCGGCCCTATCCTTGGGCGCGACACCATTGTGCAGGGTCGCTTGGGCGGCCCTGCTGACGAATAGCGAAGTACAGCGCCGGGGTGTCCTGGCCGCCACTGTTACCGACAGTGGAGATGGATTCACCGGCTTTTACAACATCACCTGCGGCCTTGAGCAATGTCTGATTGTGGCCGTACAAGCTCAAATAGCCATTGCCGTGGTCAAGAATCACCAGCAAACCGGCGCCGCGCAGCCAATCGGCAAACACCACGCGCCCGCCGTGGACGGCATGTACCTGGCTGCCCGCGGAGGCGCTGATCATCACGCCGTCCCACTTGGTGCGGGTGTCATCGCCACGGGTTTCACCGAAGCGTGCCAGTAGTCGACCATCAACTGGCCATGGAAGTTTGCCTCGGGCAGTAGCAAAAGGCCCGCCAAACGATTCGCCGGCACTGGAAACCAGTGGGCCAGGTGCTGCGCGCGCGGGTTTGCGCGGGGCGTCGGTGGCGACCGCCTCGGCTTCACGCTGGCGCTTTTTTTCTGCTTCCTGCTGGGCGATCAGCGCTTTTTGCCGCGCTTGCTCGGCCTCGCGGGCCTGGCGGGCCAGGGTTTCCTCGATGGTTTTCAGCACTTTGGCCAGATCGGCCTGGTCCTGCTGGCGCGCCTGGAGCTTGGCATCCCGGGCTTTTACGTCGCTGTTGAGCTTGGCGAGTGCCTGCTGGCGTTCCTTGCGCACCTTGTCCAGTTCGTCGCGCTGGGTGTCGAGGCTGCTTTTGTGGGCCAGCAGTTGGCTTTGCTGGTCAGCGATTTCCTGCTCGACATTGGCCAACTGGCGCAGGGTCTCGTTGAAGCTTTTGAGTTGCTCCAGGCGCGCAGTGCTCAAGTAGTCGTAGTAGGTGAGGGTGCGGGCGAATTTTTCCGGGTTCTGCTGGTTGAGCAGCAGCTTGAGGTATTCCTGGCGGCCGTTCTGGTAGGCGGCACGGGCCTGGATCGCGATCAGGCGTTGCTGTTCAACGCGCGCGCTCTGGAGTTTTTTTTTCTCACCGTCGAGTCGCTCCAGTTCCGACTCGCTTTTCTTTAGTTCTTTTTGCAGCTCCTGGACCTGCTTCTCCAGCTTGCCCATTTCGGTTTCCGTGCCGCGCAGGTCTTTCTGCACCCCGGATTTTTCTTCCTGGAGTTTGCCGAGCAGTTTTTTCAGCTCGGTAATGTCCTGACGCGTAGCGTCCAACTGTTGTTGGGTTTGCGCGCGCTCGTCGGCAAAGGCCGGTTGGAGCAGGCAGACAAGAGCAAGGGTAATCAAGGCGCGAAGCATAGAGGCGGGCGACACCAGGGAAAGGGACGGCCTAGTATGCCCGGCCCACGCGGCAAAAAAAACGTCCAATTCGGGCTGGCGGGCAAGTTAGGCGCCCAGTGGCGCGGGTGTGGCTAAAAGCCATCTTCAAAAACACCACCTACCCATGTGGGAGCGGGCTTGCCCGCGATTGCGTTGTGTCAGCCATGGAAATGTCGACTGATCCACCGCTATCGCGGGCAAGCCCGCTCCCACATTGTTTAGTGGTGGGTTTGAAAATTAGACCAGGATCGACGTACCGGTCATCTCCACCGGCTTCTCCAGCCCCATCAGCATGAGCATGGTCGGCGCCACGTCTGCCAGCACGCCGCCTTCGCGTACCTTGAAGTCGCGCTTGCCCACATAAATGAATGGCACCGGCTCGGTGGTATGCGCGGTGTGGGCCTGGCCGGTGGATTCGTCGGACATCTGCTCGCAGTTGCCATGGTCGGCAGTGATCAGCGCTTCGCCGCCAACCTTCTCTAGGGCCTCGACGATGCGACCTACGCACAGGTCCAGGCATTCCACGGCCTTGATCGCCGCTTGCAGGTTGCCGCTGTGGCCGACCATGTCGCCGTTGGCGTAGTTGACCACGATTACGTCATAACGCTGGTGTTCAATGGCGTCGACGATCTTGTCGGTAACTTGCGGTGCGCTCATCTCTGGCTGCAAGTCGTAGGTGGCGACTTTCGGCGATGGGATCAGGATGCGCTCTTCGCCCGGGAACGGTTCTTCGCGCCCGCCGGAGAAGAAGAAGGTGACGTGGGCGTATTTCTCGGTTTCGGCAATGCGCAGTTGGGTCTTGCCGTTTTTCGCGAGGTAATCGCCCAGCACGTTTTCCAGGCTGCCCGGCGCGAAGGCCGAAGGGGCCGGGATGCTGGCGGCGTATTGGGTCAGCATCACGAACTCGACTTTCGGCTGGCGTGCGCGTTCGAAGTCTTTGAAACCGTCATCGACGAACACATGGCTCAGTTCGCGGGCACGGTCGGCGCGAAAGTTCATGAACACCATCGCGTCGCCATCTTCGACTTTCACCGGCTCGCCGATGGTGGTGGCCTTGACGAACTCATCGCTCTCGCCACGGGCGTAGGCCGCTTCCAGGCCTTGCTGGGCGGTGGCGGCGTTGAATTCGGCGTTGCCGTCGACGATCAGGTTGTAGGCCTGGGCCACGCGGTCCCAGCGGTTGTCGCGGTCCATGGCGAAGTAGCGGCCAACCAGGCTGGCGATACGGCCCTTGCCGAGCGCGGCGAAGGTCGCGTCCAGCAGCTCGATGGACGATTGCGCGCTTTTGGGTGGGGTGTCGCGGCCATCAAGGAAGGCGTGCAGGTAGATCTTCTCGGCGCCGCGCTTGAAGGCCAGTTCGGCCATGGCTACAAGGTGGTCCTGGTGGCTGTGCACGCCACCGTCGGACAACAGCCCCATGAAATGTACGGCCTTGCCGGCGGCAACGGCTTTATCCACCGCCGCACAGATGGTCGGGTTCTCGAAGAACTCGCCATCGCGGATGGCTTTGGTCACGCGGGTGAAGTCCTGATACACCACTCGTCCGGCGCCCAGGTTCATATGGCCGACTTCGGAGTTGCCCATCTGTCCATCCGGCAGGCCGACATCCATGCCGGAACCGGAGATCAAGCCATTGGGCACCGTGGCGCACAGGCGGTCTAGAACAGGCTTGTTCGCCGCGAATACCGCGTTGTCGTGGGGGTTTTCACTGTGACCGAAGCCATCGAGAATCATCAGGACCAAAGGTTTAGGCGTGGTAGTCATAGATCCTCTCGCGGCGGTATTAAAGGAAGGCGATTGAAAAGTGAGTGGCAGTTTAAAGCGAAGTTCCGATGCCGTCACCGCTTTACGGGGCTTGGCCCCCCATGACGGCTGTGTATACTTACCGCCATTTTAACGCCCTGGAACCTCCTTGATGGTTGATCACCTGATTGCATTTGCTACCTCTCACTATCTGCTGGTCGGTGCCTTCGTCGTACTGCTGGCACTGCTGATTGCTCATGAAGTGAGCCGTGGCGGCCGTAGCCTCAGCACGGGCGAGCTGACCGCGCTGGTCAACAAGGACCAGGCCGTAGTGGTTGACCTTCGTCCGGTCAAGGATTTTGCCGCCGGTCACATCGTTGGTGCGCTGAATATTCCCCAGGACAAGCTGATCGCCCGCATCGCCGAGCTGGAAAAGCACAAGGCCAAGACCATTATCCTGGTCGACGCCCAAGGCCAGCACTCCGGCGGCCATGCTCGCGAACTGATGAAAAGCGGTTTCACCGCGGCCAAGCTGTCGGGTGGTATCTCCAGCTGGCGCGCCGATAACCTGCCGTTGGTGAAGTGATATGAGCCAGGTTGTCGTTTATTCCAGCGATTATTGCCCCTATTGCATGCGAGCCAAGCAGTTGCTCCAGAGCAAAAAGGTTGCCTTCGACGAGATCAAGGTCGATGGCAAGCCCCAGGTGCGTGCCGAGATGGCCCAGAAGGCGGGGCGCACTTCCGTGCCGCAGATCTGGATCGGCAGCAGGCATATCGGTGGATGCGACGACCTGTTCGCCCTGGAGCGCGCCGGTAAACTGGATGCGCTGCTTCACGTCTGACTCCAAAAACCTAAAAGACCCCAAGATCAAGAAGGATCTGCGAGATGACTGACCAACAGAACACCGAAGCGGCAGCAGAAGAGGCTCAAGGCCCACAGTTTTCCCTGCAGCGTATCTACGTGCGTGACTTGTCGTTCGAGGCCCCTAAAAGCCCGGCGATCTTCCGCCAGGAGTGGACTCCAAGCGTTGGCCTGGATCTGAACACCCGTCAAAAGCAACTGGAAGGCGACTTCCACGAAGTCGTGCTGACCCTGTCGGTCACCGTGAAGAACGGTGAAGAAGTGGCGTTCATCGCTGAAGTGCAACAGGCCGGTATCTTCCTGATCCAGGGCCTGGACGATGCGTCCATGAGCCACACCCTGGGCGCGTTCTGCCCGAACATCCTGTTCCCGTATGCCCGCGAGACTCTGGACAGCCTGGTCACCCGTGGTTCGTTCCCGGCGCTGATGCTGGCCCCGGTGAACTTCGATGCCCTGTACGCGCAAGAGCTGCAGCGCATGCAACAGGAAGGCGCGCCGACGGTTCAGTAAGCCTTCGATGCATAAAAAAGCGCCATCACAGGCGCTTTTTTTATGCACTGCTAACGCCTGTAGGCGCGAGCTTGCTCGCGAAAAGCGTCAACGATGACGCAGCGCTATTAGGTCGCCCACGTCGCCTGTTGGTTTTTCGCGAGCAAGCTCGCTCCTACAGGGAGAAGGGGTGTTACTTGAAACCGAGCTGGCGCCAGCCTTCGTAGACGGCAACGGCCACGGTGTTGGACAGGTTCAGGCTGCGGCAGCCCTCGCGCATCGGCAAACGCAGGCGCTGGCCGTCGGGCAGGGCGTCGAGTACCTCGGCCGGCAAGCCACGGCTTTCCGGGCCGAACAGGAAGGCGTCCCCCTCGGCAAAGCTGGCATCATGAAACGGCCGCGAACCTTTGGTGGTGAACGCAAACAGCCGTGGATGGCCCAGGCTTTCCAGGCAACTGGCAAGGTCGGCGTGGCGTTGCAGGGTGGCGTATTCGTGATAGTCCAGGCCTGCGCGACGCAGGCGCTTGTCGTCCATCTCGAAGCCCAGCGGCTCGATCAAATGCAGGTGGCAGCCACTGTTGGCGCACAGCCTGATAACGTTGCCGGTATTCGGCGGAATTTCTGGTTGAAAAAGGATGACGTGAAACATGCACGGCTCCGAAGGTAAAGATGCAGCGCATTCTACCCCTGAAGATGATCCCAGGCCGCAGCTATTGCCCAGAGTCTTGGGCTCACTGGCGATTGTCGGCCTGATGGTGGGCCTGATGATCGGTCGCCTGACCACCCCGGACCCGGTTGAGCTGCTCCAGGTGGAGCCTGCAACCGATGGCCTGGTGGTGTGGTTCAACAGCGAGCCGAAGCTGCACGGCGAACATATCGACGGCACCGTGGCGCTGCTGTTCGACGCGCTGGGTACGGCCCAGGCGGGACAATTGAAGGTCAATGACAAGGATGTGAACTGGCGGGTGCGCAAGGCTGACAAAGGGTTGCTGCTGAACCTGGTGGCGGCGCGGCCGCTGCGCGGGGAATGGTCGGGCAAGGCGGTCGATGACCGCTGGCGGCTGGAGATCCATCTCCTGGAGCAATAAAAGAGGGAGTTCCCGGCCTGCCTGTACCAGGGCTCCCAAAACGGTGTGAAGCTCGAATTAAAGAGGGGATTCTCGGCCTGCCTGTACCAAGGTCCCCGAAACTGGGTAGTACAAGGGTTATTGCAGGGTGCGTGCCAGAGTTGGCTGAGGGTGCAAAAAATCTTATCCAGAAAGCGAAAAGCCCCGATTTACGGGGCTTTTGTGTTTTCGGCGCTCAGGATTTCTGTGAAAACGACCCTGGGTTTGTGCGCGATGCCGGTTCGCGGTGCGTTGAAGCGGTGCACGATCCCGCGACAGGATGAAGATCCCACAGGGGGGATCTTCAGTGGCCTGGAGGGCTGTGCTCAGCCCTCTTCTCCCTCGTCATCCTCCCCGCCATCAACCTTCATCCCCAATTCCTTGATCTTGCGGGTCAAGGTGTTGCGGCCCCAGCCCAGCAGCACGGCGGCGTCACGCCGGCGGCCGGCAGTGTGCTTGAGGGCGGTCTCGATCATGATCCGCTCAAAGGTTGGCACGGCGCTGTCCAACAGGCTCGACTGGCCACGGGCCAAAGCCTGGTCGGCCCATTGGCGCAGGGCTTGTTCCCAGTTGGTCACCGGCGCCGAATCCTGCGGCAGGCTCAACAACTCGGGTGGCAGGTCGCTGATATGCACTTCGCGCCCGGACGCCATCACCGTGATCCAGCGGCAGGTGTTTTCCAGCTGGCGCACGTTGCCTGGCCACGGCAGGTTCTTCAGGTATTCCTCGGTTTCCGCCTTCAGTAACTTGGGCTCCACCGCCAGCTCCTGGGCAGCGCGGCTGAGGAAGTGACGGGCCAGGGTCGGGATGTCTTCGCGGCGGTCCGACATCCGTGGAATATGGATGCGGATCACGTTGAGGCGGTGGAACAAGTCTTCCCGGAACTTCCCGGCGTGTACCAGGGTTTCCAGGTTCTGGTGGGTCGCGGCGATGATCCGCACATCGACCTTGACCGGCGTGTGGCCACCCACGCGGTAGAACTCACCGTCAGCCAGCACCCGCAGCAGCCGGGTCTGGGTATCGGCCGGCATATCGCCGATTTCATCCAGAAACAGTGTGCCGCCATCCGCCTGTTCAAAACGGCCACGACGCAGGTTGGCCGCGCCGGTAAACGCGCCTTTTTCATGACCGAACAGCTCGGACTCCATCAGGTCCTTGGGGATTGCCGCCATGTTCAAGGCGATGAACGGCGAGGCGGCCCGTGGGCTGTGACGGTGGAGGGCATGGGCGACCAGCTCTTTGCCGGTGCCGGACTCACCGTTGATCAGCACGGTGATGTTGGAGTGGCTCAAGCGCCCGATGGCGCGAAACACTTCCTGCATTGCCGGCGCTTCGCCGATGATCTCCGGGGTGCGGGTCAGTGTGGGCACGACGGCCTGGCCCTGCTGTTCCTGGGCGTGCTGGTTGGCGCGCTTGACCAGCGCCACCGCTTCATCGACATCGAATGGCTTGGGCAGGTATTCGAAGGCACCACCCTGGTAGGACGCGACAGCGCTATCGAGGTCCGAGTGCGCGGTCATGATAATCACCGGCAAGCGCGGATGCTGCTCGCGGATCCGCGCCAGCAAGTCCAGGCCACTGGCGCCGGGCATGCGGATATCGGAGATGATCACATCAGGCTGCTGGCGTGCCAGGCGGCTCATCACCCCGTCAGCGCTGTCGAAGCTCTGGGTGGTCATGCCTTCCTGTTGCAAGGCTTTCTCCAGGACCCAGCGGATGGAACGGTCGTCATCGACGATCCAGACAGTTTCACTACGGCTCATGTCGATGGGGCTCCTTGTTCCAGTGGCAGAAAGATCGAAAAGGTCGTGTGGCCGGGATGGCTGTCACATTCGATCAAGCCCTGGTGCTGGCTGATGATGTTCTGGGTAATGGCCAGGCCCAGCCCGGTACCGTCCGGGCGGCCGCTGACCATCGGGAAGAAAATGGTTTCCTGCAGTTCGGCCGGGATGCCCGGGCCGTTGTCGATGATCTCGACCTTGGTCACCAGGCGATGGCGCACGTGGCCGATGGTGAACTGGCGCAGGGCGCGGGTGCGCAGGCTGATGCGGCCCAGACGCAGCTCGTTCTGGCTGCTGATGGCCTGCATGGCGTTGCGCACGATATTGAGTACCGCCTGGATCATCTGCTCGCGGTCGATCAACACGTCGGGAATACTCGGGTCATAATCGCGCACCAGGGTGATGCAGCCCTGGCTTTCGGCCTCCACCAGCTGGCAGACGCGCTCCAGCACTTCATGCACATTGGTCATCGCCAGCGACGGCAGCTTGTTGGAGCCGAGCATGCGGTCCACCAGGTTACGCAGGCGGTCGGCCTCCTCGATGATGACGTTGGTGTAGTCCTTGAGGTGCTCATCCGGCAGCTCGCGGGCCAACAACTGTGCGGCGCCGCGAATCCCGCCCAGGGGGTTCTTGATCTCGTGGGCCAGGCCGCGCACCAGCATCTTGCTGGTTTCTTGCTTGGACAGTTGCGCCTCTTCCTTGGTGATCCGCAGCAGGCGATCACGGGGGTGGACTTCCAGCAGCAGCAGGGTCGCACCTTTGCTCAGGATCGGCGTGACCGCGTAATCAACGGTCAGGGTCTGGCCGGTGAGGGCGGTGAGCATCGCTTCGCGCTTGGTGAACGGGTGGGCTTGCTCCACGGCCTGGCGCAGCGAACTCAAGGCCTCGGCGGACTCGGTGAACAGCTCGCTGATGAATTGCCCATGGCTGCGCTGACCGCTGATGGCCAGCAGCATCTCTGCCGCGGGGTTCATGTACTCAAGGCGCAATTGGTCATTGAGCAGGATGGTCGCGGTGGTCAGGTTGTCGAGTAGCAAGCGGTGCAGTGCGTCGCTGATGGTCATTAGGACCTCTTTTGGAGCAAGGCGCGGGCTTGAGGCTCACGCTGATACCAGGAAAATGCAAAAACCAAACCAAGGCTCCGAAAAGAAGCGTAAATGCCCTGAAATAAGGGCTTGAGGCGCGAAACAATGGCGCTCTGCCAGCCAGTTCGGGAGATTTCGACCCAAAATGGGTTGGCCTGTGGGCGTGGGTGCAACCTATCGCACCAATATAGTGCGAATCACTGCATTCTGTTCATCGATCAAATATTTCCTGAAAGCACCCAATCAAACTGTAGGGGCTGGCTTGATGGGGTTTGCAAAGGTGGATCGTCATTATTCCAGGCAAAAAAAGACCTCCCGAAGGAGGTCTTTTTGTCACGCCACGTTAAGCAGCGCTACCGGATCAGCAGCTGTAGTACAGCTCGTATTCCAGTGGGTGTACGAAGGTGCGGACCTTGATTTCTTCTTCGCTTTTCAGGGCGATGTAGGCATCGATAAAGTCGTCGCTGAACACGCCGCCTTTGGTCAGGAACGCACGGCCCTTGTCCAGCTCTTCCAGGGCTTCTTTCAGGCTGCCGCACACTTGTGGGATTTCCTTGGCCTCTTCAGGCGGCAGGTCGTACAAGTTCTTGTCGGCGGCGTCGCCTGGGTGGATCTTGTTCTGGATGCCGTCCAGGCCAGCCATCAGCAGTGCAGCGAAGCCCAGGTACGGGTTGGCTGCTGGATCCGGGAAGCGGGCTTCGATACGGCGAGCACGCGGGCTGGACACGTAAGGAATACGGATCGAAGCGGAACGGTTGCGAGCCGAGTAGGCCAGCATTACCGGTGCTTCGAAACCTGGGACCAGACGCTTGTAGGAGTTGGTCGACGGGTTGGTGAAGCCGTTCAGGGCCTTACCGTGCTTGATGATACCGCCGATGAAGTACAGGGCGGTGTCCGACAGGCCGGCATAACCTTCGCCAGCGAAGGTGTTCTTGCCGTCTTTGGCGATGGACAAGTGAACGTGCATACCCGAACCGTTATCGCCGTACAGAGGCTTAGGCATGAAAGTAGCGGTACGGCCGTAGGCAACGGCAGTGTTGTGTACGCAGTACTTCAGGGTCTGGACTTCGTCAGCCTTGGCTACCAGGGTGTTGAACTTCACACCGATTTCGTTCTGGCCGGCAGTGGCCACTTCGTGGTGGTGCACTTCGATGACCAGGCCCATGTCTTCCATGGCGTTGCACATGGAGGTACGGATTTCGTGGTCGTGGTCGAACGGCGGAACTGGGAAGTAGCCACCTTTGATGCCTGGACGGTGGCCATGGTTGCCGCCTTCCACGTCCTGGTCGGACATCCACGAACCTTGTTCGGAGTAGATCTTGAACATGGAGCCGGAGATGTCAGACTTGAATTTGACTTGGTCAAAGATGAAGAATTCTGGCTCCGGGCCCACGAATACAGTGTCACCGATACCGGTCGACTTCAGGTATTCCTCGGCACGCTTGGCGATCGCACGTGGGTCGCGGTCGTAGCCTTGCATGGTCGAAGGCTCGATCACGTCGCAGACGATGATCAGGGTCGACTCTTCGGTGAATGGGTCGAGGACTGCAGTGGAGTCGTCCGGCATCAGGATCATGTCGGAGGCTTCGATGCCTTTCCAGCCAGCAATGGAGGAGCCGTCGAACATTTTGCCTTCTTCGAAGAAGGCGTCATCCAGCGCGTCGCGAGCCGGCATGGTCACGTGGTGCTGAGTGCCTTTGGTGTCCGTGAAGCGCAGATCAATCCATTTAACGTCATGATCTTTGATGAGTTGAACCGACTTCGACATAGTGTCCTCCGGGTGGCTTCGGGCTTGGGTAGTGGAGTAGCCCTTAGAATGTGGGTGATGCCGGCGCGGATAGTCCGCCATGGCAACCTGCCTCACAAGAGAGCAAATTGCATGCCAGTGCCCCGACATGGGTTTTTTGCCTCAAAATCGCTCCTATAAAGGTGCAAACCGTCAAAACGGCAAAAATAGCGCACTGCAATGTAGCGCAATCCTCTGCAAATGCACCTGTTTGGTGCGCTGCATGCCGTTTGTATATTAACTGGTTAAACCTTGAGCTATTTCCGCTATAATCCGCGCCCCCCTTTTTCGGCTGGCCCTGTGCGCGCTGTTTCCATGAAATTAATCGTTAAAGTCTTCCCCGAGATCACCATCAAGAGCCGACCGGTACGGATGCGTTTCATCCGTCAATTGGCCAAGAATATCCGCGCCGTGCTCCGTGACCTGGACCCGGCTGTGGTGGTGAATGGTGTGTGGGACAATCTCGAACTGGAAACCCGCGTTACCGACCCTAAAGCCTTGAAAGATATGACCGAGCGCCTGAGCTGCATGCCGGGCATCGCGCATTTCCTGCAGATTGACGAGTACCCGCTGGGCGATTTCGACGACATCACCGAGAAGTGCAAGCAGCACTACGGCGCCCAACTGGCGGGCAAGATTTTTTCCGTGCGTTGCAAGCGTGGCGGCAAGCACCCGTTCAGCTCCATGGACGTCGAAAAATACGTCGGCAGCAAGCTACGTCGTGAGTGCGGCGCCGCTGGAATTTCGCTCAAAGAGCCGCAAATCGAAGTTCGCATCGAAATTCGCGACCAACGGTTGTATGTGATCCACAGCCAGCACAACAGCATCGGCGGCTACCCGCTGGGCGCGCTGGAGCAGACCCTGGTATTGATGTCCGGTGGTTTCGACTCCACCGTGGCGGCCTACCAGATCATGCGCCGCGGCCTGATGAGCCACTTCTGCTTCTTTAACCTGGGCGGGCGTGCACACGAATTGGGCGTGATGGAAGTCGCGCACTATATCTGGAAGAAGTACGGCAGCTCCCAACGTGTACTGTTTGTCAGCGTACCGTTCGAGGAAGTCCTGGGAGAAATTCTCGGAAAAGTCGATAACGGTCATATGGGCGTCGTATTGAAGCGTATGATGTTGCGCGCAGCGTCGAGAATCGCCGACCGTCTGCAAATCGAAGCGCTGGTGACCGGCGAGGCGATTTCCCAGGTCTCCAGCCAGACCCTGCCGAACCTGTCCGTGATCGACTGCGTGACCGACAAGCTGGTATTGCGCCCGCTGATCGCCAGCCACAAGCAGGACATCATCGACCTGGCCAACGAAATCGGCACCGCGGATTTCGCCAAGCACATGCCAGAGTACTGCGGGGTCATCTCGGTGAACCCCAAGACCCATGCCAAGCGCTACCGCGTGGAGCATGAAGAGAAAGAATTCGACATGGCGATTCTGGAGCGAGCGCTTGAGAACGCCAAACTGGTGCCGATTGATCGTGTAATCGATGAACTGGGCCAGGATGTGCAGATCGAAGAAGTCAGCGAGGCCCTGGCCGGCCAGATCGTCATCGACATCCGTCACCCGGATGCCGCTGAGGATGAGCCGCTGGAAATCGCTGGCATCGACGTGCAAACGCTGCCGTTCTATGCACTGAACGCGCGTTTCAAGGAACTGGATAACAGCCGTCAGTACCTGCTGTATTGCGACAAAGGCGTGATGAGTCGCCTGCATGCCCACCATTTGCTCAGTGAGGGGCATGCCAATGTGCGCGTTTATCGACCGAGCTAAGAGCCCGGGGCTGTTTGCCTGTGGCCTGCGTCACCGGCCCCCCGACTCTGCCGTCAAGCTGTAACGGCAAGGCCTGACTCTACTGTTAATCGCTGCCACGACCTGTCAGCACACCGAATCCTCTGATCGAGATACACAAGTGATCGAAAATCTACGTAACATCGCCATCATTGCCCACGTTGACCATGGTAAAACCACCCTGGTAGACAAACTCCTGCGTCAATCCGGCACCCTGGAGCGCAACGAGCTCAACGACGAGCGCGTGATGGACTCCAACGACCAGGAAAAAGAGCGCGGTATTACCATCCTGGCGAAAAACACCGCCATCAACTGGAACGGCTACCACATCAACATCGTGGACACCCCGGGCCACGCCGACTTCGGCGGCGAAGTTGAACGTGTAATGTCGATGGTTGACTCCGTTCTGCTGCTGGTTGACGCTCAAGACGGCCCTATGCCGCAAACCCGTTTCGTGACCAAGAAGGCTTTCGAAGCCGGCCTGCGTCCGATCGTGTGCATCAACAAGGTTGACCGTCCAGGCGCGCGTCCGGACTGGGTTCTGGACCAGATCTTCGACCTGTTCGACAACCTGGGTGCTACCGAAGAGCAACTTGATTTCCAAGTGATCTACGCTTCGGCCCTGAACGGTATTGCCGGTCTGGAACACACCGCCATGGCGGAAGACATGACCCCGCTGTACCAGGCGATCGTTGACCACGTGCCACCACCGAAAGTTGACCGTGACGGTCCGTTCCAGATGCAAATCTCGGCACTGGACTACAACAGCTTCCTGGGTGTTATCGGCGTTGGCCGTATCGCTCGTGGTAGCGTCAAGCCGAACACCCCGGTTGTGGCTATCGGCGCCGACGGCAAGAAGCGCAACGGTCGTATCCTCAAGCTGATGGGTCACCACGGCCTGCACCGTATCGACGTTGAAGAAGCTTTCGCCGGCGACATCGTTTGCGTGAGCGGCATGGACTCGCTGTTCATCTCCGACACCCTGTGCCAGCCGGACACTGTCGAGGCGATGAAGCCTCTGACCGTTGACGAGCCAACCGTTTCCATGACCTTCCAGGTAAACGACTCGCCTTTCTGCGGTAAAGAAGGCAAGTTCGTGACTTCCCGTAACATCAAGGAACGTCTGGACAAAGAGCTGCTGTACAACGTTGCTCTGCGCGTTGAAGAAGGCGACTCGGCTGACAAGTTCAAGGTTTCCGGCCGTGGTGAGCTGCACCTCTCGGTACTGATCGAAACCATGCGTCGCGAAGGCTTCGAAATGGGCGTTGGTCGTCCGGAAGTGATCATCCGTACCGTTGACGGCGTGAAGCAGGAACCGTTCGAGAACGTCACCATCGACACCCCGGAAGAATCCCAGGGCAAGGTGATGGAAGAGATGGGCCTGCGTAAGGGCGACCTGACCAACATGGTGCCGGATGGCAAAGGCCGTGTGCGTCTGGAATACAACATCCCTGCTCGTGGTCTGATCGGTTTCCGTAACCAGTTCCTGACCCTGACCAACGGTGCTGGCATCCTGACCTCGATCTTCGATCGCTACGACACCATGAAGTCCGGCGATATGTCCGGCCGTCAGAACGGTGTTCTGGTATCGGTAGAAACCGGCAAGGCGCTGACCTACTCCCTGGAAACCCTCCAGGCACGTGGCAAGCTGTTCGTTGAACACGGTCAAGAGATCTACAACGGCCAGATCGTTGGTTTGAACAGCCGTGACAACGACATGGGCGTCAACCCAACCAAAGGCAAGAAGCTCGACAACATGCGTGCTTCGGGTAAAGACGAAACCATCGCCCTGGTTCCACCTGTTCGCTTCACCCTGGAACAGGCCCTGGAATTCATCCAGGACGACGAGCTGTGCGAAGTGACGCCGAAGTCCATCCGTCTTCGTAAGAAGATCCTGGACGAAGGCGAGCGTACCCGCGCTGCCAAAAAGGCCAAGAACTGATACTGGGTTCTAGCTGAATAAAAACGCCCCCGGTCGAAAGGCCGGGGGCGTTTTTTTATGCCTGCAGTTTTTGTGGTGTCTGGCCTGGCCTCATCGCGGGCAAGCCCGGCTCCCACATTGACCGAGTTTATTCAGGATGAACGCGATCAACTGTGGGAGCTGGCTTGCCTGCGATGGCGATCTGTCAGGCAACAAACATTTAGAACTTGTCGAGCGTACGCAGCTTGGTCTCACGCACCACTTCCTTGGGCTTGTACGCGCAATACCCCGGCCGTGGCCCGATCTTCGGGTGGTTACGGCAGGTATCCGGGCGCTTGTCATAAATAGTGCAGAAGCGCGTCTTACGATCCAGGTACAGGCAGTCGTTGTTGCTCATGCGCTGCAGGGTAAAGATCTCGGATTTGGAGTTGAAACGCTCGACGATGCCTTCCTTCTGCAAACGCTTGGCGATGTTCTTCGGCGGGTCACCGCGCTCGAATTCGTCGACGATGCCAATGCGGATCAAATCCTTGATCTTCACCTCAACCGGCAGGGTGCAGCAGTTGGACGTGCAGCCGCCGCACATGTGGCTGGAGTATTTCTGCCACGTTTCGAGACGGTCGAGTTCCGCGGCGGCGATCAGTTGAGGCTTCATCAGGTTTCCAAGAGGGGCTTTGTCCGGGCGCGCGATCATACCGGGATTGGTGATTTTTTGAACAATATTTTGCGGGTTTCGGCTCAAAGGCTGATTCGCTGCCTGAGTTGGGCACGGCCCCTGCATCTAATTCCTGCGCCAGGCAATCAGTGAAAAAACTGCCGAACCGTCAGCCATGCCGTTTGTCAGACCGTCTAGGCTCTAGGATTTCCCTTCTTCTATCTCGCCCGAGGTCGCACCGATGTCTCAGGAACCGCTTGTACGAGAAGCAGAGGTAGCCGCATTTCGCGATGCCGTCTTGACCAAACTCACTTACGCGGTGGGCAAGGATCCCGATCACGCCTTCGACCACGACTGGTTCGAAGCCATCGCCCTGGCGGCGCGCGACCATATGGTCGATCACTGGATGGACCATACCCGGCATATCTACCGGCGCGGGCAGAAGCGGGTGTATTACCTGTCCCTGGAGTTCCTGATTGGCCGTCTGCTGTTTGACAGCCTGAGCAACCTCGGCCTGCTGGAGGTGGCGCGCGAAGCTCTAGGCGAGTTGGGCGTGGACCTGGAGCGCATTCGCCTGCTGGAGCCCGATGCGGCCCTGGGCAACGGTGGCCTGGGACGCCTGGCCGCGTGCTTTATGGAAAGCATGTCGACCCTGGGTATCGCCGGCCATGGCTATGGTATTCGCTACGAGCACGGCCTGTTTCGCCAGGCGATTGTCGATGGCTGGCAGCAGGAACAGACCGAACGCTGGCTGGATTTCGGTAACCCCTGGGAGTTCGAGCGCGCCGAGGTGATTTACCCGATCGGCTTTGGCGGCAGCGTCGAGACTGTGCTGGATGCGTCCGGCAAATCAATCCAGGTCTGGACGCCCAACGAGACCGTGCGCGCAGTGGCCTACGACACGCCGGTCGTTGGCTGGCGCGGTGCCAGCGTCAACACCTTGCGCTTGTGGCGTGCGCGGGCCGTGGAAGACCTGCACCTGGAGCGCTTCAATGCCGGCGACCATTTGGGCGCCGTGGCCGAAGTGGCCCGTGCCGAAAGCATCTCCAGGGTGCTTTACCCGGCCGACAGCACCGAAGCAGGGCAGGAATTGCGCCTGCGCCAGGAATACTTCTTCGTTGCCGCCTCTTTGCAAGACTTGCTGCGCCGCCACAAAAACATGCACGGCTCGGTACTGAGCCTGGGTGAACACGCGGCGATCCAGCTCAACGACACTCACCCCTCGATCGCCGTGGCCGAATTGATGCGCCAGTTGGTCGATTTGCACGATATCGCCTGGGATGCGGCCTGGCAGGTCACCGTCGAGACGCTGTCCTACACCAACCACACCTTGCTGCCCGAAGCCCTGGAAACCTGGCCGGTGGGCCTGATGGAGCGCATGTTGCCCCGGCACATGCAGATCATCTACCTGATCAACGCCCAGCACATCGACTCGCTACGGGCCAAGGGCATTCACGATTTCGACGTACTGCGCGCCGTATCGCTGATCGAGGAAGACAACGGCCGCCGCGTACGCATGGGCAACCTGGCGTTTCTCGGTTCCCATAGCGTCAACGGCGTTTCCGGCCTGCATACCCAATTGATGCGCAGCACGGTGTTTTCCGAACTGCACAAGCTCTACCCCGACCGTATCAACAACAAGACCAACGGCATTACCTTCCGCCGCTGGCTGTTCCAGGCCAACCCCAAGCTCACTGCGATGCTGGTGGAGGCCCTTGGGCCGGACATTCTCGACAACATGGAACAGCGCCTGGTAGAGCTGGAAACCTTCGCCGAGAAAGACGCCTTTCGCAAAGCCTTCGCCGAGCAGCGCCTGCACAGCAAGCGGGTGCTGGCGGACATCATCCACGAGCGCCTGGGCATTTCGGTCAACCCGGCGGCGATGTTCGATGTGCAGGTCAAGCGCATCCACGAATACAAGCGCCAGTTGCTCAACCTGCTGCACACCGTGGCCCTGTACCAGGCGATTCGCGCCGAGCCCGAAGTGGACTGGGTGCCACGGGTGAAGATCTTCGCCGGCAAGGCAGCGGCCAGTTATCACCAGGCCAAGCTGATCATCAAGCTGACCAACGACATCGCCCGCACCGTGAACAACGACCCGACCGTGCGTGGCTTGCTCAAAGTGGTGTTCCTGCCCAACTACAACGTCAGCCTGGCAGAAAACATCATTCCGGCGGCTGACCTGTCGGAGCAGATCTCCACCGCAGGCTTCGAGGCCTCGGGCACCAGCAACATGAAGTTCGGCCTCAATGGTGCGCTGACCATCGGCACCATGGACGGCGCCAACGTCGAGATGCACGAACGCATCGGCGGCGAGCACATGTTCATTTTCGGCCTGAGTGCCGAGCAGGTCGAAGCACGCAAACAGGCCGGAGAATTTAATGCCAGCCCTGATATTGCCGCCTCCCACCGCCTGAACGACGTGCTGCAAGCGATCCGTGGCGGGGTGTTCTCGCCGGACGATCCGGGCCGTTATGTGGGGCTGATCGACTCGTTGATCTACTACGACCGTTTCCTGGTGTGTGCCGACTTTGATTCCTACTGGGACGCCCAGGCGCGGGTCGAGGCCCATTGGCATGATTCCAAGGAATGGTGGCGTTCGGCGGTGCTCAATACCGCACGCACGGGTTGGTTCTCCTCGGACCGCACCATCCGGGAATATGCGACCGAGATCTGGAAAGCCTTGGACTAGACGGCGCAAAGCGAGGTGTGACGGGCTTGTGTGGGAGCTGGCTTGCCTGCGATGCAGGCGCCTCGGTGTATCAGTGACACCGAGGGGATGCTATCGCAGGCAAGCCAGCTCCCACACAAGCCTCCCACGTTGGGATTGCATCGATATACTAGGCCTCGGTTTGCTTAGGGATCTCGACCATGCAATGGATGTTCATGCTGATTGGCCTGGTGCTTGGCTGGGCACTGGATGAATCGTTCAGTGACGCAGGCTTCGGTGCGCTACTGGGTTTGGGGATTGGCCAAGCCATTCGTCTGTCGAACCTGGGCAGCGCCTTGAAGGCTCTGGAGCAACGCCTCGCGGTGCTGGAAAAGCCGCCTCAAGTCGAACCGCCCATTGCTGAACCCGTGGCTGCGCCCGAGCTGGTCTGGGAACTGCCCGCCGAACTGCAACCGACCTATCCCCCCGAACCCAGTCAGCCACTACCGGACGACCTGTGGAAACCTGCCGCTGCTGCGCGCGTCGCTGAACCCGAAATCCCCCGCGGCCCCAACCTGATCGAGCGTGCCATTTTGGGGGCGCGCAACTGGCTGCTGGGCGGCAATACTGTGCTGCGCGTGGGCGTGGTGCTGCTGTTTCTTGGCCTGGCCTTTTTGCTGCGTTATGCCACTGAAGGCGTCGATGTGCCCATCGAACTGCGTTACGCCGGGGTTGCTGCCTGCGCCCTGGGCTTGCTGGGCCTGGGCTGGTGGCTGCGCCTGCGCAACGGCAATTACGCGCTGATCCTGCAAGGCACCGGCATCGCCGTGTTGTACCTGACGGTATTCGCCGCCATGCGTCTGCACCCTTTGCTCGACCCCGGCGCGGCACTCGGCCTGCTGGTGGCGGTGACGCTGTTTTCGGCGATCCTCGCGATTACCCAGGACGCCATCGGCCTGGCCTGCGCCGCCGCCCTGGGCGGTTTCGCCGCGCCGATCCTGGCGTCCACCGGCGAGGGCAGCCATGTGGCGCTGTTCAGTTACTTCACTTTACTCAACGTTGGCATCCTCGCCATTGCCTGGTTCAAGGCCTGGCGCTTGCTCAATGTGATTGGCTTTGCCGGCACCTTCGGCATTGGCTTTGCCTGGGGGATTCGCTCCTATACGCCGGAGTTGCTGTGGAGTACCGAGCCGTTCCTGATTGTGTTTTTCCTGATGTACCTGGCCATCGGCCTGCTGTTTGCGCGGCGCAAACTCCTGGAAATGAGCGACGCCCCGGCCGATGACAGCCGTGGCGCACTGCTGCGCTGGTCGGCGGCCAAGGGCGATTATGTCGATGGTGGCCTGTTGTTCGGCCCGCCGATTGTGGCGTTCGGCTTGCAGTTCACCCTGGTGCAACACCTGGCGTTCGCACCGGCATTCAGCGCGTTGGCGTTGGGCATCATCTATATGCTCCTGGCGCGTGTGCTCAGTGGCGGGCGTACGGTGTTGCTCGCAGAAACCTGCCTGGCCCTGGGCGTGATCTTTGCCAGCCTGGCGATCCCGCTGGGCCTGGATGCGCGCTGGACGGCTGCGGCCTGGGCGGTGGAAGGCGCTGGGATCTTCTGGCTGGGCCTGCGCCAGCAGCGCTTGCTGGCGCGCGGGTTTGGCCTGTTGCTGCAACTGGGGTCGGCACTGGCGTTTCTCAGTGAGTTGGAGGCGGGCGAACACACACTGCTTGAGGGGGCACCGTTGGGCGCGTTGCTGCTTGGCGTGGCATTGCTGTTCAGCTTCTGGCAACTGCGCAAGGCGGGCGATGGGCAGGTGTCTGGCTGGGAGCGCTACGGCTTGCCGGTGTTGGCCGGCTTGGGGCTGGGCGGCTTGTACTTGCTGGCGCCGTTGCTGTTGTCGATTAACGGTACGGCAATCAGTTGGGCGCTGGCGGGCGCGGTGACGCTGTTTGTCGGCCTGCACATCGCTTCGCGCACCTTCCTGTTCGCGGGGCTTGCTGTGCAAGTGCTGGGCGGCGCATTGCTGTTGTGGTGGGCGCCATGGATCGATGAAGAGTGGCCGGCGTTCCGGCACCTCGCATTCTGGGCGCCGATGCTCGTGGGCCTGGCGGCATTTGTGGGCGCCTGGCGTTTGCAGGGTACGGGTCAATCGTCGGTGTTTGACGGGCTCAAGTTGCCGCGCATCTCGGACGGGCTGCTGGCCTGGGGCGTGATCTGGTGGGCGTCGGCGTTGAGCAACGAAGTGCTGCGCTTCACACCACCGGAGTTGCAAGCCACGTTCCTGTTGGTTGCCGCGGCGGCCAGTGTGGCGCTCTGGACCCTGTTGGCCGTGCGCCTGCGCTGGGCATCGCTGGGCGCCCTGAGCCTGTTGCTGATGCCGGCGGCGGCGATGGTGCTGCTGGTCTCGGCGCATCGTTATTATCACCCGGCGGCCGAATTTGGCTGGCTGGCCTGGATCAGCGTGTTCGCCGTGCATTTCATCGCGCTGCGCCGGTTGAGCAACGTGGCGCCGGTCAAAGCCCTGAGCATCGCCCATGTGCTGGGCTGCTGGATGCTGATCGGCATGCTCGCCCTGGAGTTGCGCTATGGCTTGCTGGTGCTGTCGGTGCAATACAACGCCTGGCGTTGGCTGGGCTGGGCGATTTTCCCAAGCCTGTACCTGATCGCCATCGCTGCGCCGCGTCAGTGGCCGTGGCCGATATCTGCCTATTCGCGTGAATACCGCCTGCTGGCGGCGCTGCCGTTGGCCGCGCTGATGCTGGTGTGGTTCTGGTTGGCCAATATCTTCAGCGACGGTACCGCCAAGCCGTTGCCCTATGTGCCGTTGCTCAACCCCTTGGACCTTGGCCTGCTGTTCGCGCTGTTGGGCGTGTACTTGTGGGCGCGCAGCGCGGCGCCGCAATTGGGCGGGCGCACCCCATGGATTGCGCAGGGCGTGGCCGGGGTTTCGTTGTTTGCCTTCTTCACCGCGTTGGTGATGCGTGCGGCGCACCATTGGGGTGGCGTGCCGTTTCATCTGGATGCGTTGCTGGAGTCAATGCTGGTCCAGGCCGGTCTGTCGATTGTCTGGACCCTGATTGCCCTGGGCCTGATGATCGGCGGTCACCTGCGCAATCGTCGGGAGGTGTGGCTGATTGGCGCGGCGCTGATTGGCGTGGTGGTCGCCAAGCTGTTCCTCGTCGAGCTGAGCAACCGTGGCGGCCTGGAGCGGATCGTGTCGTTTATCGGCGTGGGCGGACTGTTGCTGGTGGTGGGGTATTTCGCCCCGCTGCCGCCCAAGCGTGAACCCCAAGGAGCAACCTCTTGATCGGCAAACTGAGCATCACACTGCTGGGCCTGTGTACCGCGTTCACGGCAGGTGCCCGGGAAGCCCCCGCTGATTTCAGCAGCCAGGCACCACTGGCGATCAGCGGCGAAGGCCCCTGGTACACACTGGAGCTGCCGTTGGCGGTGCAATTGAGCGCCCGCCAGGCCGATCTCAGTGATGTGCGGGTGTTCAACGCGGCCGGTGAACCCCAGGCGTATGCGTTGGTGCGCCAGTCGGCTGAAAACGCAGACAGCCTGGCCCGCCTGAAGGGGTTCCCGTTGTACGCCGTCGACAACACTGGCGAGACCGTACCGGGCGTGCGCGTGCAATCCAGCGCCACCGGAACCTTGGTCCAGGTGCAACCGATGGGTGAGTTGCCGACCAGCGTGCAGGTGCGTCGTGGTTGGTTGCTGGATGCCAGTGCAATCAAGGCGCCGCTGCAAAAGCTGATCCTCGACTGGAGCAGTGAGCATGACGGTTTCCAGCGTTTCAGCATCGAAGCCAGCGACGATTTGCAGCACTGGCGATCCTGGGGCGAAGGGCAGGTGGCGCGCCTGGCATTTGCCGACGAACGGGTTGAGCAGCGTGAAGTGGTTTTACCCGGACAGTCCACCCGCTACTTGCGGTTGTTATGGAAAGGCCAGGCCGCGCCGGAGCTGACGTCGATCCAGGTGCAGAGCACTCACAGCCAGCCATTGCCGCTGGTGTGGTCGCAGCCACTGGCCGGTAGCGTCATCCAGCCTGGGCAATACAGCTGGCAGTTGCCCACCGCGCTGAACATCGAGCGGGTCCGCATCGAGTTGCGCCAACCCAACAGCCTGGCTCCAGTTGGCCTGCTGGGGCGCCAGGACAGCCAGCAGGTGTGGCAACCGTTGAGTCGTGGCTTGCTCTACCGCTTGACGCAGGGTGGGCAAGAAGTCACCCAGGATCAATTGCAGTTGCCCGGTTACCCGGTCCAGCAACTCAAGCTGGATGTCGATGAGCGCGGCGGTGGCTTGGGGGCCCAGGCACCGGCGTTGAGCTTTGCCGTGCGGGCCACGCAATTGGTGTTTCTGGCACGGGGCGAACCGCCGTTTACCCTGGCGGTGGGCAATCCGTCGGCCAAGGCGGCGAACCTGTCGTTGACGACGCTGATTCCTGACTACAGCCCCCAGCGTCTGGCCGGTTTGGGCCAGGCCAGGCTCGATGGCGAGTGGCGGCTCAATCCACCTGTCGCACCCAAGGCCGCAGGCATCAACTGGCAGGCAGTCGGCCTGTGGGCCGTGCTGTTGCTGGGCGTGGCGGCACTCGGGGCGATGGCCTACAGTCTGTTGCGCAAGCCTGTGCCCAAGCCCTGAGCCGGGGGTTGCATGAACTCTGTCAGGGTTATCTCGTCTGATAGGAGGAAATGCGCCCCGACTCGCGCTAAACTGCGCGGGTTTTTAGCCCCCCCATTCTCCGGAGCCGTCCATGTCCCGCGTTACCCTGAGTCGCTATTTGATTGAGCAGACCCGCAGCAACAACACCCCTGCCGATCTGCGCTTTTTGATCGAAGTGGTGGCGCGTGCTTGCAAGGAAATCAGCCACGCCGTGTCCAAGGGCGCGCTGGGCGGCGTCCTGGGCAGCATGGGCACTGAAAACGTGCAAGGCGAAGTGCAGAAGAAACTCGACGTGATTTCCAACGAAATCCTGCTCGAAGCCAACGAATGGGGCGGTCACCTGGCCGGCATGGCGTCCGAAGAAATGGACAATGCCTACCAGATCCCGGGCAAATACCCCAAGGGTGCCTACCTGCTGGTATTCGACCCGCTGGACGGTTCGTCGAACATCGACATCAACGCGCCAGTCGGCACCATCTTCTCGGTACTGCGTTGCCCGAACGAATACCTGAGCCAGAACGAAGCCCTGAACGAAAAGGCCTTCCTGCAGCCAGGCACCGAGCAGGTTGCTGCCGGTTATGCGATCTACGGCCCACAGACCATGCTGGTGCTGACCCTGGGTGATGGCGTCAAGGGCTTCACCCTGGACCGTGAAATGGGCAGCTTCGTGCTGACCCACGAAGACATCTCGATTCCTGCCTCTACCCAGGAATTCGCGATCAACATGTCCAACCAGCGCCACTGGGAAGAGCCGGTCAAGCGCTACGTCAACGAGTTGATGGAAGGCGAAGAAGGCCCGTTGAAGAAGAACTTCAACATGCGCTGGGTGGCCGCGATGGTCGCTGACGTACACCGCATCCTGACCCGTGGTGGCTTGTTCATGTACCCACGCGACAGCCGCGAGCCGTCCAAGCCGGGCAAACTGCGCTTGATGTACGAAGCCAACCCGATGTCGTTCCTGGTCGAACAAGCCGGCGGTGCTTCCACCGACGGCCACCAGCGCATCCTCGACATCCAGCCTGAAGGCCTGCACCAGCGTGTAGCGGTGTTCCTGGGCTCCAAGGAAGAAGTGGCGCGTGTGACCGGTTACCACAAGAAGGCGTAACGCCTTCTGTAGGAGCGAGCTTGCTCGCGAAAGTATTCCAGGCGCATTGTTGCGTTGGCTGTACTTTTTTCGCGAGCAAGCTCGCTCCTACAGTGAACCTTGCGCGTCAGATCAAGCCCCGAAACGTTTCAGCGTTGCGGGGCTTTTTATTGGATAAGGTTTTTGAGTAGCAGTGCCTGCAGGTTTCTACGTGTGTCGGCAATGATGTGGATGTAGAGGGTCTTGTCTCGGACTTCGTAGATGATCCGGTTCATTGCGCAGATAACTTGTCGGTACTGGGTCAGGTTCAGCTTTTCGATTTCTTCCGGCATCGAGCCTGCATACGGTTGGGTTTCCAGGCGGCGTAAAGCCTGTTTAAGCAACTCGTAAGTCTGTTGCCAGGTTGATGTAGAGAACTGTCGCGTGAGGTAGGACTTGAGTTCTTTCAGATCGTTTTTTGCAGATTGAAGAATAACAACTCGATAAGTCATTGAGCTTCGTCCTGATCCAGTTCAGCGAACACGTCCTCCATATCCTGAAACTGGCCCAGCTCAATTTGTCGGTTGCCTAGTGCCAAAAGCTTCAACAGCGCCATCGTTTCCGCTTGCTCTTCAAAGCTCTTCACATCCATTACGACTAATTTGGCCTCACCATTTTGGGTGATGACCAGCGGTTCGCGGCT
Source organism: Pseudomonas sp. 25 R 14 (assembly GCF_900004755.1). NCBI lineage: Bacteria > Pseudomonadati > Pseudomonadota > Gammaproteobacteria > Pseudomonadales > Pseudomonadaceae > Pseudomonas > Pseudomonas sp. 25 R 14. The sequence continues at coordinate 175,456 of NZ_CVTS01000069.1, forward strand.
TTCTGTGAGGTTCTTGACGATCTCTGCGGTATGGCTTTTCAGGTAACTGATCGGTTTTATCTGGGATGAGAATTTCATTACAAGACCCCTACTTGAAATTAGGACTGATTTTAGTCTTAATTTAGTTGTTTCTGGTCTGTTCAATCAGCCTGATCGACGAAAGGCGGCGATCTACTCGTTTAAAAATTTTCGAAAAAGGCCATTTTGTAGAAAAAAGAAATACCACCCCCTTCCGGGAACCAGACCCCCCTTTTCCCTTCTAAGCTTCTGGCAGATCCCCACTGCTGCGTGTCCCTCCAGGAGCTCTACCATGTCGTTACGCCGTATCGCCCTCTTGTGTTTTTGCGTCCTGCTGGCCGCTTGCAGCAAGGTCACCCAGGAAAACTACCAGAAGCTTTCGGCTGGCATGGCCAAGGCCGAGGTGGAGTCATTGCTGGGCAAGCCCACTGATTGTTCCGGCGCGCTGGGCATGTCCAGCTGCACCTGGGGCGACAAAACCAGCTTTATCAGCGTGCAGTACGCCGGTGACAAAGTTCTGATGTTTTCCGGGCAAGGCCTGAAGTAAACCGGGGCGAAAGCCTGCGGGAGAAGAAGAATGATGCGTTTTGTTTTGTACCTTTGCGCCAGCCTGTTTTTGGCAGGCTGCGCCAGCCATTCTGGCGATGATCTGCAACCCAAGACTGTCGGCAGTGTCAACCTCAAGCGTTACCAGGGCACCTGGTACGAGTTGGCCCGCCTGCCCATGTACTTCCAGCGTAACTGCGCGCAGTCCGAGGCGCGTTACTCCCTGCTGCCCGATGGTGACATGTCAGTGTTCAACCGCTGCCTGACCACCGAGTGGAAGTGGGAAGAAGCCAAGGGCACGGCCACGCCGCAAGTACCGGGCAAGACTGACAAGCTGTGGGTCGAATTCAACAACTGGTTCACCGCATTGCTGCCGGGTGTGGCCAAGGGTGATTACTGGGTGTTGTACGTCAGCGATGACTACAAGACTGCCATCGTCGGCAGCCCGAGCCGACGCTACATGTGGCTGCTGTCGCGAACGCCGACTGTCAGCGCCGAAACCCGCGAAGACCTGCTGAGCAGGGCACGCCAGCAGGGCTACGACACCACGCGTTTGATCTGGCGTACGTCGGATAAGCAGATGGCGAAGACCTCGCAGTAACCTGGCCACGGGTCGATTAAAAAAGGCGGGCTTGCCATACAAGCCCGCCTTTTTTTGCACTCAGGTTTTTGCCCTGGCAGGGTGCAGGCACTCAATCGATTGATCGACGGTGGTCTTGGCCATTTCCAGTAGATGCCACACCGCCAACACCTTCGCCCGCTCGGGGCTCTCCAGCGACTCTGTGCAATCGAGTGCCGTCGCGCAGGCACTGTCCAGCAGGCTGGCGGTATAAAGCAACGCATCTTCGAAGCTCAAGTCTGCGTGGGTGCTGTGAACTTCCCGGGTCGGCAGGTAATGGTCGATGGCGCGGTTGAACGCGGCGCGGTCTTTGGCGGGATCACGAGGTGGGTCGGGGACAAGTTTATGCATGGCGAAGCTCCTTGTGAGAATCGGAGCCGGTCCGTCGCGACTAAACGAAGGGTGGCGGCTGTACGCAGGTTAGTCGACCGGCCACAAGGAAATCCGGCGCACCCGAGGGTGCCCTGCGCACAGCCACCATAAAACTTCATGGGACCATGCACCTTGTGATGTACCGGGCGACTAAACCCGATCACTGATGAGCAGTGACGGAGCGCAGGCTAGCCATCGATTCCAACAGACACAAGGCGGCAGGGATTGTCTCGGAAACGTCCTGCAATTTAAAGGGACACGCCTTGCTGGCCCTTTACAAACCATGACCAAATTGTAGGAGCGAGCTTGTCTCCGGGCGGCGTTCCGACGAAAAACTTACAGGCGCCGCATTCATTCAGTAAGCACGCGTTATCGTTGACGTTTTTCGCGAGCAAGCTCGCTCCTACAGAGGGCTCCGGCGTCGATGATGGATTTTGATGGCTGTGCTGATGAGGATTCGCTTCTGGCCAGCGCGCGAGGCTGAGTTAAATACCCGCCTTTTCCTCTGAACGGCCCCACCCCATGGACAACTCCGATATTGCGATCACCCTGGTCCTGATCTCCGCCTTTATGCACGCCACCTGGAATGCGGTGGTTCGGGCCGGTAGCAGCCGTTTCATGACCCTGGCCCTGGTCGATGGCACCGCATTGCTGATCTGCCTCGCGGCGCTGCCGCTGGTCGATGTGCCGAGCCTGCAGGTCTGGGGTTATGTCCTGCTTTCGGTGGTGCTCAATACGGTCTATCGACTGTTTCTGATCAAGGCCTATGAAACGGGCGACTTCGGCCAGGTCTACCCGGTGATGCGCGGCGTGCCGCCGGTATTGGTCGCGCTGTTTTCCTACTTTCTGCTGCACGAACACCTGTCGTTCCAGGCGATGGCGGGGGTGCTGTTGATCTGCCTGGGGATTATCAGCCTGACGTTTGTGCGCAGGATGACGGCGCACAGGCTCAGGCCGATCCTGATGGCGGTGGGCGCGGGGGTGTTTATTGCGTCCTACACAGTAGTGGATGCCAAGGGTGTAAGAGCCAGTCAGACGGTACTGCAATACATCATCTACCTGACTGTGTTCCAGAGCATTCCGATTCCGCTGCTGGCGTTTTTGAAAGCGCGTACGAGTTTCGTCCAGGCAATTCGCAGCCATTGGCGGGTAGGCATGCTGGGCGGTATTTTTTACCTCGCGTCCTACGGCCTGGTGTTGTTCGCGCTGTCGCTGGATGCGGTCGCCAAGGTGTCAGCGCTGCGGGAAACCAGTGTTATTATCGGCGCCATTATTGCCGCGCTGTTCTTCCATGAACGGTTCGGCTGGCGGCGGATGCTTTCGGCGCTTGTCATTGTTTGCGGGATCATCCTGATCAAAGTGAGCACCTGATGGCCCAGCGCCCACCCCCGACACCCATGCTTCAAGCGTTTGTCAGTGCCGCACAGACCGGCAGTTTCGCTCGTGCAGCTGCTGGCCTTAACCTCACCGCCAGCGCCATCAGTCACCAAATTTCCGGACTGGAGGAGTGGTGGGGCGTGCAGTTGTTTGAGCGCCACTCGCGGGGCGTCAAGCTGACCGACGCCGGGCAGGCCTTGTTGCCGGTGACGGCTGGTTTTTTCAACGAGTTGGATGCCGTGCTGCATTCGCTCAACCTGAGCACACCCCAGCCGCTCTATTTTTCGTGCACCTCGTCCCTCTGTTCGACATGGTTGACTCCCAGGCTGCATGGCTCTCATGCAGAGGCTTCGTTCAATCTGGATCTGGTGTTGACCAGTACCGATAACCTGGGTGCCCATCAATACGACGTCGCGGTGGTGATGGGGTACGGCGACTATCCGGAGCATCATGTCGAACTGCTGATGCGTGATGGCGTGTTCCCGGTCTGCTCGCCGGAGTTTGTGCGGGCCAATGGCGATATTGCGCTGGAGGATATCGCGCGGCACTCGTTGATTCATCGGGTCGACGATCAAGTGTGTCCAGGCTGGGACGGCTGGTTTGCATTCCAGGGGATGGCGCCTGTGCCGTCTCACCATGGCCCGCGGTTTGCGGATTCCAGTCAGGCCATCAGTCTGGCGGTCAAAGGCGGCGGGATTGCTCTGGGCAGGACGGCGCTGGTGTATGACGCGCTGAAAGAGGGGAGCCTGCTGGCTTTGAACTGTCCGGTGATGATGTCACCGGCGGCGTACTACATCATTTGTCGAAACGGGCGACAGTCTGAGCCGGATATCGCCCGGCTATTTGCTTGGCTCAAGGCGACTGCCGATGAGTTTGTGGGAGAAGTCCGCGAGCAGTGTCCGCAAATCTGTAGCTGAAGAGGTCCATGTAGGAGCTGGCTTGCCAGCGATAGCGGTGGGTCAGCCAATGAATTTATTGACTGGCAATCCGTCATCGCTGGCAAGCCAGCTCCTACAGTGGGATGTACTGTTAGGACAGTAGGTCTCTAAGAACCTGCGTGAAGGCCCGGCTGCTCTCTTCCTCGCCAGCATGCCGCCCATCGCGCACCACCCACTGGCCATTGACCAGCACATCACGCACTTGGCGATCACCCCCGGCGAACAGCCAGCGGTTGAGAATCCCGTCTTCACTGGCCGTCGCCAGGTACGGATCATTGCCGTCCAGCACCAGCCAGTCCGCACGCTTGCCCACTTCCAGTCGGCCAATCGGCTGGCCCAAGGCCTGGGCGCCACCGTCCAGGGCTGCGTCGAACAACGTACGCCCGACCATCGGTTGATCGCTGCGATACAGCCGGTTACGCCGCTGGTCGCGCAGGCGCTGGCCGTATTCCAGCCAGCGCAGTTCTTCGACCACGCTCAACGACACATGGCTGTCAGAGCCAATCCCCATGCGCCCACCCTGGGCCAGGAAGTCCACCGCCGGGAAAATCCCGTCGCCCAGGTTGGCTTCAGTGGTCAGGCACAGCCCGGCAATCGCTCGGCTCTGGGCCATCAGCGTCACTTCTTCGGGGTTGGCGTGGGTGGCGTGCACCAGGCACCAACGCTGGTCGACGTCGACATTGTCATACAGCCATTGCAGCGGGCGCTTGCCGCTCCAGGCCAGGCAGTCGTCGACTTCCTTTTGCTGTTCGGCGATGTGGATATGTACCGGGCAGGCCTTGTCGCTGGCGGCCAGAACTGCGCTGATCTGTTGCGGCGTTACCGCGCGCAATGAGTGGAAACACAGGCCCAGTTGCTGCGCCGGTTGTGCGGCCACTATCGGTTGCAAACGCGCTTGCAGGTCCAGGTAGTTTTCGGTGCTGTTGATAAACCGGCGCTGGCCGTCGTTCGGTGCCTGGCCGCCAAAGCCTGCGTGGCTGTACAGCACCGGCAACAACGTCAGGCCGATGCCGCTGCTGGCTGCCGCCAGGCTGATCTGGCGTGACAGTTCGGTGGGGTCGGCGTACGGCTGGCCGCTGACATCGTGGTGCACATAGTGGAACTCGGCGACTGAGGTGTAGCCGGCCTTGAGCATCTCGATATACAGCTGGCGGGCGATGACCTGCAATTGCTCGGGGCTGATCTGGCCGACCATGCGGTACATCAGGTCGCGCCAGGTCCAGAAGCTGTCATTGGGGTTGCCGGCGACTTCCGCCAGCCCCGCCATGGCCCGCTGGAATGCGTGAGAGTGCAGGTTCGGCATGCCCGGCAGCAACGGGCCCCTGAGCCGCTCGGCACCGTCTGCGCTGGCATTGGCCGTCACGTTGGTCAGCAGGCCATCGGCGCTGACTTCAAGACGTACATCGTTGGCCCATCCATTAGGCAGCAGCGCGCGTTCGGCAAAGAAAGCGGACATGATCAAGGCACCCCAGTCGTGTGTTTATTTGTATATACATATACAGACGTTTGCCTGCTCGGTAAACTCCGGCAATCTATGCATCTTTTCCCCCTGCAAGGATTCCCCGTGCCGACTCCGCCCGCCAAGTCTCCACTGGCTGCCCACATGGACGAAAGTCCGGCGCCCTTGTATGCCCGCGTCAAACAGATGATCAGCCAGCAGATTCTCAACGGCAACTGGCCGCCGCACTATCGCGTGCCGTCGGAAAGCGAACTGGTCAGCCAGTTGGGCTTCAGCCGCATGACCATCAACCGCGCCCTGCGGGAGCTGACCGCCGAAGGCCTGCTGGTGCGCATGCAGGGCGTCGGCACCTTCGTCGCCGAGCCCAAGAGTCAGTCGGCGCTGTTCGAGGTGCATAACATCGCGGACGAGATTGCCTCCCGTGGCCATCGTCACACCTGCAAGGTGATCACCCTGGGCGAAGAAGCCGCCGGGTCCGAGCGCGCCGTGGCCCTGGAAATGCGCGAAGGCGGGCGCGTCTTCCACTCGCTGATCGTGCACTACGAAAATGATATCCCGGTGCAAATCGAAGACCGTTTCGTCAACGCCCTGGTCGCACCGCAATACCTGCAACAGGATTTCACCCAGCAAACCCCTTACGCCTATCTCAACCAGGTGGCGCCACTGACCGAGGGCGAGCATGTGGTGGAAGCCATCCTGGCCGACCCGCAGGAATGCCAGCTATTGCAGATCGAGGCCGGCGAGCCGTGCCTGCTGATTCGCAGGCGCACCTGGTCCGGTCGCCAGCCGGTGACGGCGGCGCGGTTGATCCACCCTGGCTCGCGTCATAGCCTCGAAGGGCGTTTCAGCAAATGACTACGGTAAAGGTCTGGCGCGCCGCTGATTACGTGCGCATGCCGTGGAAAAACGGCGGCGGCAGTACCGAAGAAATCACCCGGGACGCAGGCCACGGCCTGGACGGTTTTGGTTGGCGCCTGTCGATTGCCGATATCGCCGAGTCGGGTGGTTTTTCCACGTTTGCCGGTTATCAGCGGGTGATCACTGTGATCCAGGGCGCCGGTATGGTGTTGACCGTGGATGGCGAGGAGCAGCGTGGGTTGTTACCGCTGCAGCCCTTTGCCTTCAGTGGCGAAAGCCAGGTCGCGTGCCGCTTGATCACCGGGCCGATCCGCGACTTCAACCTGATCTATGCGCCCCAGCGTTACCACGCACGTTTGCAGTGGGTGGATGGGGTGCAGCAGTTTTTCAGTACTGCGCACACCGTGCTGGTGTTCAGCGTGGCTGATGAGGTGAAGGCGCTTGGCGAAGTGCTGGGCCATCATGATTGCTTGCAGGTGGACGGTAACACCGGCCTGTTGGACATTGCGGTAACTGGCCGCTGCTGCCTGATCGAACTGACCGCACACGATTAAAAATGTGGGAGCGGGCTTGCTCGCGAATGGGGTGTATCAGTCACCGCAAGCGTTAGCTGACCCACCGCATTCGCGAGCAAGCCCGCTCCCACATTTGGATCTTCATAGGCTACAAAATCTGTTTCCAGTCCCGCACCAAGTTGTTACCGAATGCCCCAGCATGGCGCAATGCCCTGCTTCAGTAGCAATCCTGCGGCACTTCAAAACCCCTTTGTAAGAAATTTCATCAAGCCGAAAAGCCTTGTTTTCCGGGGCTTTCACTCCTCTCCAGAAAAATCTCCACCTCGTCCAATCCAAGTTGGCCGCTTGATTGCATATGCTTGTATGTACAAGTAAATATGTGTGCGTAAGAGTCACAGGCAATCCTCTTCGCACCCATCATGTTCGCGCATTGATCGCAGAGGAATTTTTCGTGAGTAAGCCCACCAAGTACCGTGACGTCGAAATCCGCGCTGCCCGCGGTAACAAGCTCACTGCCAAAAGCTGGCTGACTGAAGCGCCGCTGCGCATGCTGATGAACAACCTCGACCCACAAGTGGCCGAAAACCCCAAGGAGCTGGTGGTGTATGGCGGTATCGGGCGTGCGGCGCGTAACTGGGAGTGCTACGACCAGATCGTCGAAAGCCTGACCCACCTCAATGACGACGAAACCCTGTTGGTGCAATCGGGCAAGCCGGTCGGCGTGTTCAAGACCCACAGCAATGCCCCGCGTGTGCTGATCGCCAACTCCAACCTGGTACCGCACTGGGCCAGTTGGGAACATTTCAACGAGCTGGATGCCAAGGGCCTGGCCATGTACGGCCAGATGACCGCCGGCAGTTGGATCTACATCGGCAGCCAGGGCATCGTCCAGGGCACTTACGAGACCTTCGTCGAAGCCGGTCGCCAGCATTACAACAGCGACCTGACTGGCCGTTGGGTCCTCACCGCCGGCCTGGGCGGCATGGGTGGCGCACAACCGTTGGCCGCGACCCTGGCCGGTGCCTGCTCGCTGAACATTGAATGCCAGCAGGTCAGTATCGATTTTCGCTTGAGCAGCCGCTATGTCGACGAACAAGCCAGCGACCTCGACGACGCCCTGGCGCGCATCGCCAAGTACACCAAGGAAGGCAAGGCCATCTCCATTGCCCTGCTTGGCAACGCTGCTGAAATCCTGCCTGAACTGGTCAAGCGCGGCGTACGCCCGGACATGGTCACCGACCAGACCAGCGCCCACGACCCGCTCAACGGTTACCTGCCGGCTGGCTGGACCTGGGACCAATACCGCGCGCGCGCCAAGACCGAACCGGCGGCGGTGATCAAGGCGGCCAAGCAGTCGATGGCCGTACACGTCCAGGCCATGCTGGACTTCCAGAAAATGGGGGTTCCGACCTTCGACTACGGCAACAACATCCGTCAGATGGCGCAAGAAGAAGGTGTAGAAAATGCCTTCGACTTCCCGGGTTTTGTACCGGCCTACATCCGCCCGCTGTTCTGCCGTGGCATCGGCCCGTTCCGTTGGGCGGCACTGTCGGGCGACCCGCAGGACATCTACAAGACCGACGCCAAGGTCAAGGAACTGATCCCCGACGACGCCCACCTGCACAACTGGCTGGACATGGCCCGCGAACGCATCAGCTTCCAGGGCCTGCCGGCGCGTATCTGCTGGGTTGGCCTGGGCCAGCGCGCCAAGTTGGGTTTGGCATTCAACGAGATGGTGCGCAGCGGTGAGTTGTCGGCACCGGTGGTGATCGGTCGTGACCATCTGGACTCCGGCTCGGTTTCCAGCCCGAACCGCGAAACCGAATCCATGCAGGACGGTTCCGACGCCGTGTCTGACTGGCCGTTGCTCAATGCCTTGCTCAACACCGCCAGCGGCGCGACCTGGGTTTCGCTGCACCACGGTGGCGGCGTAGGCATGGGCTTCTCCCAGCATTCGGGGATGGTGATTGTCTGCGACGGTACCGATGAAGCCGCCGAGCGGATTGCGCGGGTGCTGCATAACGACCCGGCTACCGGGGTGATGCGTCATGCAGACGCCGGCTACCAGATCGCCATCGACTGCGCCAAGGAGCAGGGCCTGAACCTGCCGATGATCAAATAACGGCTGGCTCGGCTCCTGTGGGAGCCGGGCTTGCCCGCGATGGCATCACTGCGGTCTGCCTGACAGACCGCGTCGCGCGTATCGCAGGCAAGCCAGCTCCCACATTTGACCTGCTGTGTACACAAGACCTGCTTCATCCGCACCACCGAAAAACAATCCATCAGAGGTTGAACACCCATGGCTGCAAACGACGCGCGTGCAAGCTCCACCCCGTTGATCGAAAGGCGTTCGATCGACTACATCCCGGAAGCGGAAAGACACGGTCGTCTATTGAGCCAGTTCACCCTGTGGATGGGCGCCAACCTGCAAATCACCGCGATTGTCACCGGGGCCCTGGCCGTGGTGTTGGGCGGTGATGTGTTTTGGTCGTTGATCGGTCTGTTGATCGGTCAACTGCTGGGCGGCGGCGTGATGGCGTTGCATGCGGCGCAAGGGCCAAGGCTCGGCCTGCCACAGATGATCTCCAGCCGGGTGCAGTTCGGTGTGTATGGCGCGGCCATTCCGATTGTGCTGGTGTGCTTGATGTACCTCGGTTTCACCGCAACCGGGACGGTGCTTTCCGGCCAGGCGCTGGGCCAGTTGTTTGGGGTCAGCGACAGTGTCGGCATCCTTATCTTCGCCAGTGTCATTGTGCTGGTCACGGTGCTCGGTTACCGGGTGATCCATTTCATCGGGCGTGTTGCCAGCGTCATTGGCGTGATTGCCTTTGTCTACCTGTTCAGCCGCCTGATGAGCCAGACCGACATTGGCGCACTCCTGCAAATCCGTCACTTCAGTTGGAGCAGTTTTTTGCTCGCAGTGTCGCTCGCGGCCTCCTGGCAAATCGCCTTCGGCCCCTACGTGGCTGACTATTCGCGCTACCTGCCGAGCAATACGTCCTCGGTGAAAACCTTTCTGGCCGCAGGCGCAGGTTCGGTCATTGGCGCACAGGTGGCGATGATCCTTGGGGTGTTCGCCGCCGCCATGTCCAACGGGCAATTTGCCGGTAACGAAGTGGCCTACATCGTGGGGCTGGGTGGCACGGGGGCCACGGCGGCGCTGCTGTACTTCAGCATCGCGTTCGGCAAGGTCACCATCTCCACGCTCAATTCCTACGGCAGCTTCATGTGCATTGCGACCATTGTCAGCGGCTTTCGGGGGCGCATGGAGGTGACGCGCTTGCAGCGCCTGGCTTTCGTGCTGCTCATCGTCGGTGCTGCGACCCTGATCGCGTTGCTCGGCCAGCACTCGTTCCTCAGTGCGTTCAAGTCCTTCATCTTGTTCTTGCTGGCGTTCTTTACGCCCTGGAGCGCGATCAACCTGGTGGACTACTACTGCATCACCCGCGATCGCTATGACGTGCCGGCATTGGCCGACCCGAACGGTCGCTACGGCCGGTGGAACCTGCTCGGTATCAGCGTCTATGTGTTCGGCGTGCTGGTGCAATTGCCGTTCATCGCCACCAAGTTCTACACCGGCCCCCTGGTGGCCGCCCTGGGGGGTGTGGATATTTCCTGGATCATCGGCCTGGTACTGCCAGCAGCCCTGTATTACGTATGTGCAAAAAAATGGCACGGCGCAATCCCTGAACGACTGATCCTGCCGGTAGAGCAGGGCGCTGCATCAACAACAACCGGGCAGCTTGCACAAGCCTGATGGGACGTGGACGAGGCAGGATGCCTTTTGACTGCCGTAATCCATTTCATGATTGGGAGCGTCACACAATGAAAATGCATAAGACCTTGCTGACCCCATTGCTCGCCGCAGGCTTGCTCACCGCTGCTGGCGCCTCTCAGGCAGCCGGTTGGTGCGAGTCGGGCAAACCGGTGAAATTCGCCGGCCTGAATTGGGAAAGCGGCATGTTGCTGACCGATGTCCTGCAAGTGGTCCTGGAAAAAGGCTACGACTGCAAAACCGATAGCCTGCCGGGCAATTCCATCACCATGGAAAACGCCCTGGGCAGCAACGATATTCAGATCTTCGCCGAGGAGTGGGTTGGCCGCAGCGAAGTGTGGAAGAAGGCCGAGAAGGCCGGCAAAGTCGTGGGTGTCGGTGCGCCCGTGGTTGGTGCTGTTGAAGGGTGGTACGTGCCACGCTACGTGATCGAAGGCGACGCCAAGCGCAAGCTCGAAGCCAAGGCGCCGGACCTGAAAAACATTGCCGACCTGGCCAAGTACTCTGCGGTATTCAAGGACCAGGAAGAGCCGTCCAAGGGCCGCTTCTACAACTGCCCGGCCGGCTGGACTTGTGAGCTGGACAACAGCGAAATGCTCAAGAGCTATGGCCTGGAAAGTTCCTATACCAACTTCCGCCCAGGCACCGGCCCGGCACTGGATGCGGCGGTGCTGTCGAGCTACAAACGTGGCGAGCCGATCCTGTTTTACTACTGGACGCCAACGCCGCTGATGGGCCAGGTGGACCTGGTCAAACTCGACGAAAAACCTGGCGTGGATAAAAGCGTGACCATCAAGGTCGGCCTGTCCAAGACCTTCCACGAGCAAGCCCCGGAACTGGTGGCGGTGCTGGAAAAGGTCAACCTGCCGATCGACCTGCTCAACCAGAACCTGGCGCGCATGAGCAAAGAGCGCATTGATTCGTCGAAGCTGGCGAAGATTTTCCTCAAGGAACACCCGGAAGTCTGGCACGCCTGGGTCAGTGAAGACGCAGCCAAGAAAATCGACGCGGCCTTGTAGGCACAGTGCTCCCGGCTACCCTGAAAAGGCAGCCGGGCACCCGGCCACACTCCATTGGATCGAGAGCACGTTATGTTTCCTGAGAGTTTTACGTTTTCCATCGCCGACTGGGTCAACGGTTGGGTCGATGCATTAGTGACCAATTACGGCGATGTGTTCCGGCAAATTTCCGACACCTTGCTGTGGGCCATCGTCAACCTGGAAGGCCTGCTGCGCATGGCGCCCTGGTGGCTGATGCTGGCGATTGTCGGCGGCGTTGCCTGGCACGCCACCCGCAAGGTAGTGACCACGGCGGTAATCGTCGGCCTGCTGTTCCTGGTCGGCGCGGTCGGCCTGTGGGACAAACTGATGCAGACCCTGGCGCTGATGCTGGTCGCGACCGTGATCTCGGTATTGATCGGCATCCCGCTGGGCATTCTTTCGGCACGCAGCAATCGCCTGCGCGCGGTGCTGATGCCGTTGCTGGACATCATGCAAACCATGCCCAGCTTCGTGTACCTGATCCCGGTACTGATGCTGTTTGGCCTGGGCAAAGTGCCAGCGATTTTCGCCACGGTGATCTACGCCGCACCGCCGCTGATTCGCCTGACCGACCTGGGCATTCGCCAGGTGGACCGTGAAGTGATGGAAGCCATCAATGCCTTCGGTGCCAACCGCTGGCAGCAACTGTTTGGTGTGCAACTGCCGCTGGCCCTGCCGAGCATCATGGCCGGGATCAACCAGACCACCATGATGGCCCTGTCGATGGTGGTGATCGCCTCGATGATCGGCGCCCGTGGCCTGGGCGAAGACGTACTGGTCGGTATCCAGACCCTTAACGTTGGGCGCGGCCTTGAAGCCGGCCTGGCGATTGTGATTCTCGCTGTGGTCATCGACCGCATTACCCAGGCCTATGGCCGTCCACGGCATGAGGCGAGCAAATGACCACTGTCAGCAAGATCGAAGTGAAAAACGTATTCAAGATTTTCGGTGCGCGGGACAAAGAGGCGCTGGCGCTGATTGGCCAGGGCAAGACCAAGGACCAGGTGCTGGCCCAGACCGGTTGCGTGGTGGGCGTCAATGACTTGTCCCTGAGCATCGGTACCGGCGAGATTTTTGTGATCATGGGCCTGTCGGGCTCCGGCAAGTCCACGCTGGTGCGCCACTTCAACCGCCTGATCGACCCCACCAGCGGCGCGATCCTGGTAGACGGCGAAGACATCTTGCAACTGGACATGGACGCCTTGCGCCAGTTCCGCCGGCACAAGATCAGCATGGTGTTCCAGAGCTTCGGCCTGCTGCCGCACAAGAGTGTGCTGGACAACGTGGCCTATGGCCTGAAAGTGCGTGGCGAAACCAAGCAGGTGTGCACCGAGCGCGCGTTGCACTGGATCGAAACCGTGGGCCTGAAGGGCTACGAAAACAAATACCCGCACCAGTTGTCGGGCGGCATGCGCCAGCGCGTGGGGCTGGCCCGGGCCCTGGCGGCCGACACGGACATCATCCTGATGGACGAGGCGTTCAGCGCCCTCGACCCATTGATCCGCGCCGAGATGCAGGACCAGTTGCTGGAACTGCAAAAGACCCTGCACAAGACCATCGTGTTTATCACCCACGATCTGGACGAGGCTGTGCGCATCGGCAACCGCATTGCGATCCTCAAGGACGGCAAGCTGATCCAGGTCGGCACGCCGCGGGAGATCCTGCATTCGCCGGCGGACGAGTATGTGGACCGCTTTGTTCAGCGGCGGGCGGCGGTGGTCTGAGCCGGGTTTTGTGGTGAGTTGGCTGGCCTCTTCGCGAGCAAGCCCGCTCCCACATTTGGAATGCGTTTCCCCTGTGGGAGCGGGCTTGCTCGCGAAGAGGCGGCAAGGCTGAAAAAGAATTGAAGAAGGTATGAAGATGTCCCAGGCTAAAAAAATCATCATCGCCGACACCCCGCTGCACTGGCAGGACGTGGTCGCCGTCGCTCGTTTTGGCGCCGAACTGGGGCTGTCGGGCCAGGCCTGGGCACGCATCGACAACGCCCAGGCCATCGTGCAGCGCATCGTCGCCAGCGGCGAGCGCGCCTATGGTGTCAACACCGGCCTGGGCGCCTTGTGCAACGTGTCGCTCGAGGGCGAGCAACTGAGCCAGTTGTCGCGTAACACCTTACTCAGCCACGCCTGTGGTGTCGGCGCGCCGCTGAGTAATGAGCAGACCCGCGCAATCATCTGTGCGGCGATCATCAACTACAGCCAGGGCAAGTCCGGCCTGCATCCGCAGGTGGTGCATTCGCTGCTGGCGCTGCTCAACCACGGCATCACCCCACAGGTGCCGTCCCAGGGGTCGGTGGGCTACCTGACCCATATGGCGCATATCGGCATTGCCTTGCTGGGCGTGGGCAATGTCAGCTATCGGGGTCAGATCGTTACGGCCCAGGCGGCGTTGGCCGCCGAAGGCCTACAGCCAGTGGTACTCGGCGCCAAGGACGGCCTGTGCCTGGTCAATGGCACGCCGTGCATGAGCGGCCTGAGCTGCCTGGCCCTGGCCGATGCCCACCATTTGCTGCAATGGGCCGATGTGATCGGGGCCATGAGCTTTGAAGCACAGCGCGGGCAGATCGACGCATTCGACGAGCAAATCATCGCCCTCAAGCCGCACCCCGGCATGCAGCAAGTGGGGATCAATTTGCGCGCGCTGCTCGACGGCAGTGAAGTGATTGCCGCGAGCAAGGGCATTCGCACCCAGGACGCGTTGAGCATCCGCTCGATCCCTCAAGTCCACGGTGCTGCCCGCGATCAACTGGAGCACGCCACCCGGCAGATCGAGACCGAGCTCAACGGTGCCACCGACAACCCTTTGCTGCTGGGCACGCCGGACAGCTACCGCGTGGTCTCCCAGGCCAACCCGCACGGCCAGTCCGTGGCGCTGGCGGCGGACATGCTGGCCATCGCCATGGCCGAAATCGGTTCCATCGCCGAACGCCGCCTGGATCGCCTGATCAACCCCCATGTCAGCGGCCTGCCGGCCTTCCTGGTGAGCAACCCTGGCGTCAACTCGGGGATGATGATCGTGCAGTACGTTGCCGCTTCCCTGTGTGGGCAAAATCGCCAACTGGCGCAGCCGGCGGTGCTCGATAACTTCGTCACCTCGGGCCTGCAGGAAGACCACCTGAGCATGGGCACCAATGCCGCGCTCAAGCTGCATGCGGTGCTGGACAACGTCACCCAGATCCTCGCCATCGAATACCTGCTGGCGGCCCAGGCCTTTGAGTTTCTCAAGGAACAAGGCTTCGGCGCCGGCACCCACACCGCCTGGCGCCTGCTGCGCGAGCAGGTCCCGGCCTATGAGCAAGACCGCTGGCTGGCGCCGGATATCGCGACCACCGCCAAGCTGCTCAAGAACACGGATTTGCTGAACCACGCTTTACCGAATGTGCACTGAACCCTATTTCAAAAAGGAGCATGAATGTGACTGCGCTAAATCTGATTCCAGGCCAACTGAGCCTTGCCCACCTGCGAGCCATCTACCAGCAGCCGGTGACCCTCAGCCTGGATGACAGCGCCACGGCGCAGATCGAAGCCAGTGTGGCCTGTGTGGAGCAGATTCTCGCCGAGAACCGCACCGCCTACGGCATCAACACCGGTTTTGGCCTGCTGGCCTCGACCCGTATCGCCAGTGAAGACCTGGAAAACCTCCAGCGTTCGCTGGTGCTGTCCCACGCCGCCGGTGTAGGCGAGCCGATCAGCGACGCGCTGGTGCGTCTGGTGATGGTGCTCAAGGTCAACAGCCTGAGCCGTGGTTTTTCCGGGATTCGCCGTCAGGTGATCGATGCGCTGATCGCGCTGATCAACGCCGAGGTCTACCCACATATCCCGCTCAAGGGTTCGGTGGGTGCTTCCGGTGACCTGGCGCCTCTGGCCCATATGTCCCTGGTGCTGCTGGGCGAAGGCAAGGCCCGCTACAAGGGTCAATGGCTGGAGGCGACCGAGGCGCTGAAAATTGCCGGCCTGACGCCACTGACCCTGGCCGCCAAGGAAGGTCTGGCGCTGCTCAACGGCACCCAGGTGTCCACTGCCTATGCCCTGCGCGGTTTGTTTGAAGGCGAAGACCTGTTCGCCGCAGCCATCGCTTGTGGCGGCCTGACCGTGGAAGCGGTGCTGGGCTCGCGCTCGCCGTTTGATGCACGTATTCATGCGGCCCGTGGCCAGCGTGGGCAGATCGACTCCGCCGCCGCTTATCGCGACCTGTTGGGTGACAGCAGCCAGGTGTCCCAGTCCCACCAGAACTGCGACAAGGTGCAAGACCCGTACTCCCTGCGCTGCCAGCCACAAGTCATGGGCGCCTGCCTGACCCAGTTCCGCCAGGCGGCCGAAGTGCTGGTGGTCGAAGCCAATGCGGTCTCGGATAACCCGCTGGTGTTTGCGACCGAAGGTGATGTGATTTCCGGCGGTAACTTCCACGCCGAACCGGTGGCGATGGCCGCTGACAACATGGCCCTGGCCATTGCCGAGATCGGTTCCCTGAGCGAGCGCCGCATCTCGTTGATGATGGACAAGCACATGTCGCAACTGCCGCCATTCTTGGTGGGCAATGGCGGGGTGAACTCCGGCTTTATGATCGCCCAGGTGACGGCTGCGGCCCTGGCCAGCGAGAACAAGGCACTGGCCCATCCCCATAGCGTCGACAGCCTGCCGACTTCGGCGAACCAGGAAGACCACGTGTCCATGGCTCCGGCTGCTGGCAAGCGTCTGTGGGAAATGGCTGAAAACACCCGTGGAGTTCTCGCCGTGGAATGGCTGGCCGCGTGCCAGGGCCTGGATTTGCGCGACGGCTTGAAAACCTCGCCGAAGCTGGAAAAAGCCCGCGGCATCCTGCGCGCCAAAGTCGGGTTCTATGACAAGGACCGCTTCTTCGCCCCGGACATCAACGCCGCCAGCGAGCTGCTGGCCAGCCGCTGCCTCAACGAGCTGGTACCCAGCAAGCTGCTGCCAAGTTTCTAACCACAAGGCCCCCTGTAGGCGCGAGCTTGCTCGCGAAAATCGTTAACGATGACGCGGGAAACCTGACACCCCATGGCGTTCTCAGGTTTTTCGCGAGCAAGCTCGCTCCTACAAAGGGGAGCGTTTTCCCTGCATAACAATAATTAGGGACGAGAAATGCACCAGCAAGCACAAGGTCTAAAACGCGGACTGACCGCCCGCCATATTCGCTTCATGGCACTGGGGTCGGCGATCGGCACCGGGCTGTTCTACGGTTCTGCCTCGGCCATCCAGATGGCTGGCCCGGCGGTGCTGCTGGCCTACCTGATCGGTGGCGCCGCGGTGTTCATGGTGATGCGCGCCCTCGGCGAAATGGCCGTGCACAATCCGGTCTCCGGCTCGTTCGGTCAGTACGCCAGCACCTACCTGGGCCCGATGGCTGGCTTCATCCTCGGCTGGACCTACGCCTTTGAAATGATCATCGTCTGCCTGGCAGACGTCACGGCCTTCGGCATCTACATGGGCTTCTGGTTTCCCGAAGTCGCGCGTTGGGTCTGGGTACTCGGGATTGTCCTGCTGATCGGCGGGCTGAACCTGTGCAACGTCAAAGTGTTTGGCGAAATGGAGTTCTGGCTGTCACTGCTCAAGGTCGCGGCGATTGTCGCGATGATCCTCGGCGGCTTCGGCATCATGCTGTTTGGCGTGCATTCGGCCGGTGATGCGCCAGCCAGCGGGTTGAGCAACCTGTGGGCCCATGGCGGCTTCATGCCCAATGGCGTGGGCGGCCTGATCGCGTCCTTTGCCGTGGTGATGTTTGCTTTTGGCGGCATCGAGATCATCGGCATTACCGCCGGTGAAGCCAAGGACCCGCAACGGGTCATCCCCAAGGCCATCAATGCGGTGCCGCTACGCATCCTGCTGTTCTACGTGCTGACCCTGTTTGTGCTGATGGCCATCTACCCATGGCCGCAGATCGGCAGCCAGGGCAGCCCGTTCGTGCAGATCTTCAGCAACCTGGGGATTGGCTCGGCGGCGACCATCCTTAATATCGTGGTGATCTCGGCGGCAGTCTCGGCCATCAACAGTGACATCTTCGGCGCAGGCCGCATGATGTACGGCCTGGCCCAGCAAGGGCAGGCGCCCAAGGGCTTTGCGCAACTGTCGCGCCACGGCGTGCCATGGATGACCGTAGTGGTAATGGGCGCGGCGCTGCTCGGCGGGGTGGTGTTGAACTACCTGATCCCGGAAAACGTGTTCCTGGTGATTGCCTCGATTGCCACCTTCGCCACGGTGTGGGTGTGGCTGATGATCCTGGTCACCCAGGTGGCGATGCGCCGCTCGATGACCAAGGAGCAGGTCGCCGAACTGAAATTCCCGGTACCGTTCTGGCCTTACGCGCCGGCGGCGGCCATTGTGTTCATGCTGTTTATTTTTGGCGTACTCGGCTACTTCCCGGACACCCAGGCCGCGTTGCTGGTTGGCGCCGCGTGGATTGTGCTGCTGGTCGTCGCCTATCTGCTGTGGGTCAAGCCCGCAGCCGGGCAAGCTGCCAAGGTTCATTACGACCCGGCTTTGTCTCACCGATAACTTAAAGGGAGGCGTTGATGAAAACGCTTTGGCACCACTGCCACATCGCAACCATGGCCCAGGGCACGTACTCGATCATCGAGGATGGCGCCATGGTCACGGCTGGCACGTTGATCGAATGGATCGGCCCTCGGGCCGAGCTGTCGAGCGGCAACTATGGGCAGATTCATGACCTGCAGGGGGCGTGGGTCACGCCGGGGCTGATCGATTGCCACACCCATACGGTGTTCGGCGGCAATCGCAGTGGCGAGTTCGAACAACGGCTGCAAGGCGTGAGCTACGCCGAGATCGCGGCGGCCGGTGGTGGCATTGCCAGCACTGTGCGCGCCACTCGCGCAGCCACCGAGGACGAGTTGTTCGACAGCGCCCGCCAGCGCCTGCGCAGTCTGCTGCGTGACGGTGTGACCACGGTGGAGATCAAGTCCGGCTACGGCCTGGACCTGGCCAACGAACGCAAGATGTTGCGCGTGGCCCGGCGCCTGGGCGAGGAGCTGCCGGTCAGCGTGCGCGCCACCTGCCTGGCAGCCCATGCGTTACCGCCGGAGTACAAGGATCGCGCCGACGACTACATCGAGCATATCTGCAACGAGATGCTGCCAGCCCTGGCTGCTGAAGGGCTGGTGGATGCCGTGGATGCGTTCTGCGAATACCTGGCGTTTTCCACCGAGCAGGTCGAGCGTGTGTTCAAGGTCGCCCAGCGTTTGGGCTTGCCGGTGAAATTGCACGCCGAGCAATTGTCGTCCCTGCACGGCTCCAGCCTGGCTGCGCGGTATCACGCATTGTCGGCGGATCACCTGGAATTCATGACCGAGGAAGATGCCATCGCCATGGCTGCTGCCGGTACCGTCGCGGTCTTGCTGCCGGGAGCGTTCTACTTCCTGCGCGAAACCCAGTTGCCGCCGATGGACGCCTTGCGCAAGCACGGGGTGAAGATCGCCATCGCCAGCGACCTCAACCCCGGTACCTCGCCGGCGTTGTCGGTAAGGCTGATGCTGAACATGGCCTGCACCTTGTTCCGCATGACTCCGGAAGAAGCCCTGGCCGGTGCCACCCGACATGCGGCGACCGCCTTGGGCATGGGCGACACCCATGGCTCACTGGAAGTGGGCAAGGTCGCGGATTTTGTCGCCTGGCAGATCGACCGTCCTGCCGACCTGGCCTACTGGTTGGGCGGCGAGCTGGGTAAACGCGTCGTGCGCCATGGCGTCGACGTCACTGTGTAAAAGGAGTACCGCTGTGGATAAGGTTCTGAACTTCAAACAAGGTCGTGTGCCACTGCTGATCAGCATGCCCCACGCCGGCCTGCGCCTGACGCCTGCGGTCGAGGCCGGCTTGATCCCCGAGGCACAAAGCCTGCCGGATACCGACTGGCATATCCCCACGTTGTATGACTTTGCCGAAGGCTTGGGCGCCAGCACCCTGGCGGCCGAATATTCGCGGTTTGTGATCGACCTGAACCGGCCATCTGACGACAAGCCGCTGTATGTCGGCGCGACCACCGGCCTGTTTCCAGCGACGCTGTTTGAGGGTGTGCCGTTGTTCAGCGAAGGCAAGGAGCCGTCGAAAGAGGAACGGGCGACCTACCTGGAGCAGATCTGGACGCCCTATCACCAGACCCTGCAACACGAACTGGCACGGCTCAAGGCTGAGTTTGGCTACGCGTTGCTGTTCGACGCGCATTCTATCCGCTCAGTCATCCCGCACCTGTTCGACGGCAAGCTACCGGACTTCAACCTCGGCACGTTCAACGGCGCCGCCTGCGACCCTGGGTTGGCCAGCCAGTTGGAAGCGATCTGCGCGACTCATCCGCAATACAGCCATGTGCTGAACGGACGCTTCAAGGGCGGGCATATCACCCGGCACTACGGCAACCCGGCGCAGGATATCCATGCGGTGCAACTGGAACTGGGGCAGTGCACGTATATGGAAGAGTTCGAGCCGTTCCGTTATCGGGCAGATCTGGCCGAGCCGACGCGGGTGGTGTTGAAGCAGTTGCTGCAAGGATTCTTGGCCTGGGGCCAGAAGCACTACACCTGAGCCAATGAAGATCAAAATGTGTGTGGGCTTGCTCGCGATAGAGTTGGGTCAGCCAGATAGAGTTTGACTGGCCCACTTCGGCTACTTTTTCAAAGATATTGAAAGGGCTGGCCTCTTAAGATAGTTCCGGTATTCGAGTAGGTCATTTCCCTAATGCTCTTTCCGCCATAGATGACGCCACGGTGCTTGCTAGTCTGCGCGCCCTAATGATCAGAGAAGGATGTTCTGTGGTGTCTCAGGATGTATGTGTTGACTGCCTTTGTGATTATCTGAGGCGGTTATGGCTTACGAACGTTTAACGAGTTTCATGTATAGCGAAGTGGGCGAGAGGGTCGGTGCGTGGCGCAGGGAAGGTGAAGCTGCAATTGTGCCCTTTTCCTTGCAGGACATTGTGCAAGGCTATGTTGACGCTCACTCCCGCCTCGGCGTCTGGCTACTCAAGCGGGAAATACACCGCTACCTGCGTAATAACCTGGCATCTGGCCGCTTGCGCAATGCCGCACCGTTTGATTATGAACTGTGCTTTTCAGAGCATTACTTCGGTTGTAACAACCACCAGTTCTTGCTGTGGGTCTGTCGGCTTCTGGATGAAAACCTCAAACGGACCCAGTGGCGAGGCATAAAGCGGCTGTTCAATAAGCGCTGATAACACGACGCAAAGGATCTACAGCTGCCCAGGCCTCAAACCCTGCTTCGTACGCGCCAGATCAAACAATGGAGAACAAATGTGGGAGCGGGCTTGCCCGCGAAAGCGGTCTGTCAGTTCAAAAAATATGTCGACTGATACGCCGCTATCGCGAGCAAGCCCGCTCCCACACGTGGTTCAGTGAGTCTTCCTGGCGAATCGCTGACGCAGATCCAAGCCCTCAAGGACATGCTCATTGCACAATTCGGGTTTATGATGCCAGACGGCAAAATAATAGACGTCCCCCCAGGGATGGAACCGACCCCTTACGGAGCGCGCAATGCAGACTTTGTACCCGCAGATCAAACCCTACGCCCGGCACGATCTGGCCGTCGACCAAACCCACACGCTGTATGTCGACGAAAGCGGTTCCCCGCAAGGTTTGCCCGTTGTCTTCATCCATGGCGGCCCGGGTGCCGGGTGCGATGCCAATAGCCGCTGCTATTTCGATCCCAACCTGTACCGCATTGTCACCTTTGATCAGCGCGGTTGCGGGCGTTCCACGCCGCGGGCCAACCTGGAAAACAACACCACCTGGGACCTGGTGGCCGACCTTGAGCGCATTCGCGAGCACCTGGGTATTGAAAAATGGGTGCTGTTCGGCGGCTCCTGGGGTTCGACCCTGGCCCTGGCCTACGCGCAAACCCACCCCGACCGCGTGCATGGACTGATCGTACGCGGCATCTTCCTGGCCCGTCCCCAGGACATTCAATGGTTCTACCAGGCCGGCGCGAGCCGTTTGTTCCCGGACTACTGGCAGGATTACATCGCGCCAATCCCCGTGGAAGAACGCCACGACATGATCAGCGCCTACCACAAGCGCCTGACCGGCAACGACCAGATCGCCCAGATGCATGCCGCCAAGGCCTGGTCCACCTGGGAAGGCCGCATGCTCGGCCTGTGTCCCAACCCGCAACTGATCGAGCGCTTTTCCGAACCCCAGCGTGCCCTGTCGATTGCCCGCATCGAGTGCCACTACTTCACCAATAATTCATTCCTTGAACCCAACCAACTGATTCGCGACATGCACAAGATCGCCCATCTGCCTGGCATCATCGTGCATGGCCGCTACGATATGATCTGCCCGCTGGACAATGCCTGGGAACTGCATCAAGCCTGGCCGAACAGCGAACTGCAGGTGATCCGCGAGGCGGGGCACGCGGCTTCCGAGCCCGGAATCACTGATGCATTGGTGCGTGCGGCGAGCCAGATGGCACGGCGCCTGCTTGATATGCCACCCGAAGAAGCATGAAAGGCCTTTTGCAGCGGGTACGCGGTGCCCGGGTCGAGGTGGCGGGGGAAGTGGTCGGTGCGATAGACCAGGGTTTGCTGGTGCTGGTAGCCGTCGAGCCTTCAGATACAGTGGCCAGTGCCGACAAGCTGTTGCATAAGCTGCTTAACTATCGGGTGTTCAGTGACGACGAGGGCAAGATGAACCTGTCGTTGAAGGACATTGGCGGCGGTTTGCTGCTGGTGTCTCAGTTCACCCTGGCAGCCGATACCAAGAGCGGCTTGCGTCCCAGCTTCTCCACGGCGGCTCCTCCGGCGCTGGGCGAGGCGCTTTTCGAGCACTTGTTGCTACAAGCGCAACAATTGCATGGCACTGTGGCGTCGGGGCGTTTTGGCGCGGATATGCAGGTGCATTTGGTCAATGACGGGCCGGTCACCTTCCTTTTGCAGACCTGATTGTATGAAAAACGACTTTTAATGCGCAAAAACGCAAGTTTTCGCTACAAATACTTCGCTGCCCCTGCTGCGTTATCTCACCGGCTACTAGATAATCGCGCGCTACGGGGATCAGCGTAAATTGGTCCATTTTTGACTTAGGTAGAGACTTGTCCGAGTGCCGTTGGGGAATCATTTAGCCCCTTCGGAGTCGGAACAATGCTCGCCAACCTGGCATATAGATAGCTGGCCGTTGGTTTTTTGATCTGTTTTCGGCGAGGGTTGCTCGTGATTGTTAGTCCCTGTAATGCACCAAAATTGTCTGCCAAACGGTTGCGAAACGCACTGGTAACGGGCTCTGCCCTGTTTTGCCTGTTCGGCGCGGGTCAACTGTGGGCATTCAGTCTGGACGATGTGTCGGCCAAGGCAAAAGAGCTGGCCGGGCAGAAATACGAAGCCCCGCGCAGCAATCTGCCGAACGAATTCCGCGAAATGAAGTTCGCTGACTACCAGAAAATTCGTTTCCGCAATGAAAAGGCCGAGTGGGCCGATCAGAAAACCCCGTTCAAGCTGTCCTTCTATCACCAGGGCATGCACTTCGATACGCCGGTGAAGATCAACGAAGTCACCGCGACCGACGTCAAGGAAATCAAGTACGACCCGACGCGTTTCGACTTCGGTGACGTCAAGTTCGATCCCAAAGCCACCGAACAGCTGGGTTATGCCGGTTTCCGTGTGCTGTACCCGATCAACAAGGACGACAAGCAAGACGAAATCATGACCATGCTCGGCGCCAGCTATTTCCGCGTTGTGGGCAAGGACCAGGTCTACGGCCTGTCCGCCCGTGGCATGGCAATCGACACCGCGCTGCCGTCCGGCGAAGAGTTCCCGCGTTTCACCGAGTTCTGGATCGAGCGTCCAAAGCCGGGTGACAAGCACCTGGTGATCTTTGCCCTGCTGGACTCGCCACGGGCCACTGGTGCTTATCGCCTGATCCTGCGCCCGGGCACCGACACCATTGTCGACGTCAAGTCGCAGATGTTCCTGCGCGACAAGGTCAGCAAGCTGGGCGTTGCCCCGCTGACCAGCATGTTCCTGTTCGGCGCCAACCAGCCGTCCAAAGTCCTCAACTACCGTCGCGAACTGCACGATTCCAGCGGCCTGTCGATCCATGCCGGTAACGGCGAGTGGATCTGGCGCCCGCTGAACAACCCTAAACACCTGTCGGTCAGCAACTTCTCGGTGGAAAACCCGCGTGGTTTCGGCCTGTTGCAGCGTGGTCGCAACTTCAGCCAGTACGAAGACCTCGACGACAACTACGACAAGCGCCCAAGCGCCTGGATTGAGCCTGAAGGCGATTGGGGCAAGGGTTCGGTCGATCTGGTAGAGATTCCGACCGCCGATGAAACCAACGACAACATCGTTGCGTTCTGGAGCCCGGCCGAACTGCCTAAGCCAGGTGAGCCGCTGGACGTCGCCTACCGTCTGCACTGGACCCTGGACGATGCACCGTTCCACTCGCCAGACAGCGCCTGGGTCAAGCAGACCCTGCGTTCGACCGGTGACGTGAAACAATCGAACCTGATCCGCCAGCCAGATGGCAGCGTGGCCTATCTGGTGGACTTCGAGGGCCCGTCCCTCAAGGCCTTGAAGCCAGATGCAGCAGTGCGCGGCCAGGTCAGCGTCGGTGAAAACGGCGAAGTCGTGGAAAACAGCGTGCGCTACAACCCGCACACCAAGGGCTGGCGCCTGACCCTGCGCTTGAAGATCAAGGATGCGGGCAAACCGACCGAAATGCGTGCGGCCCTGGTCCAGGATATCGTCAAGAGCGAGCCAGAGCAGGTTTCCACCCAAGTCCTGAAGGCTGACAAAGTCTTGGCCAAGCAACACGAGAAGCACGCCAAGAAAGACGCCAAGGACAAGCAAGACAAGCAGCCAGAAGCTGCCCCAGCCACCCCGGAACCGGTCAAGACAGAACAAGTCCTGACTGAAACCTGGAGCAATCAGTTGCCTGCCGATGAGTAACTCTCAAGCCCAGCCAGAGACTCTTGCCGAGTACCTGGCGCATCTTCCGATGACCGACGAGCAGCGCGCCGAACTGGCGGGCTGCAAGTCCTTCTCCGAGCTGCACGAGCGCCTGTCGTCCTCGACTTTTGATGCGCCTGTGGATGCTGCACAGGCGTCGGTTGGCCGTCGGTTGACCCTGAGCACTGCCGAAGAACTGGCAGACGCCGAAATGCTGGTGCTCGATGCCAGCGGTCGGGTTTGCCTGAAGGCCACGCCGCCGATTCGTCGCACCAAAGTGGTGCCCGAGCCTTGGCGCACCAATATCCTGGTACGCGGCTGGCGCCGGCTGACGGGTCGCACCAATCCGCCGGAACCGAAAAAAGACGAGCGCGTGCTGCCCGCTGCCCGCTGGCGCACCGTCGGTTCGATCCGCCGCTATATCCTGCTGGTGCTGATGCTCGGCCAGACGATTGTGGCGGGCTGGTACATGAAAGGCATCATGCCTTACCAGGGTTGGTCCTTCGTCGACTTTGACGAGATCCGCAACCAGACCCTGCTGCAAACCGCCACCCAGGTGCTGCCGTACGCCCTGCAAACCAGCATTCTGATCATGTTCGGGATTCTGTTCTGCTGGGTTTCGGCGGGTTTCTGGACGGCGCTGATGGGCTTCCTTGAGTTGCTCACCGGCCATGACAAATACCGTATTTCCGGGAAAAGCGCCGGCGACGAGCCTATCCCCAAGGATGCCCGTACCGCGTTGGTGATGCCGATCTGCAACGAAGACGTGCCGCGGGTGTTTGCCGGCCTGCGCGCGACCTTCGAATCGGTGGCCGCCACTGGCGACCTGGACCGTTTCGATTTCTTCGTGCTCAGCGACAGTAACGACGCCGATATCTGCATCGCCGAACAGCAAGCCTGGCTTGATGTCTGCCGCGAGGCCGGTGGCTTTGGCAAGATCTTCTATCGTCGCCGTCGCCGTCGCGTCAAACGCAAGAGCGGCAACCTCGACGACTTCTGCCGTCGCTGGGGCGGCGACTACAAGTACATGGTGGTCCTCGACGCCGACAGTGTGATGAGCGGCGAATGCCTGACCAGCCTGGTGCGCCTGATGGAAGCCACGCCGGACGCGGGGATTATCCAGACCGCGCCACGGGCTTCGGGCATGGACACCCTGTATGCACGCATGCAGCAGTTCGCTACCCGCGTCTACGGCCCGCTGTTCACCGCTGGCCTGCACTTCTGGCAGTTGGGCGAGTCCCACTACTGGGGCCACAACGCGATCATCCGCATGAAGCCGTTTATCGAGCACTGCGCCCTGGCGCCATTGCCGGGTAAAGGCGCGTTTGCCGGTTCCATCCTGTCCCACGACTTTGTTGAAGCTGCGCTGATGCGCCGTGCCGGCTGGGGTGTGTGGATTGCCTACGACTTGCCCGGCAGCTACGAAGAATTGCCGCCCAACCTGCTGGACGAACTCAAGCGAGACCGTCGCTGGTGCCACGGCAACCTGATGAACTTCCGCCTGTTCCTGGTCAAGGGCATGCACCCGGTACACCGTGCGGTGTTCCTCACTGGCGTGATGTCGTACCTGTCGGCGCCGTTGTGGTTCCTGTTCCTGGTGCTGTCTACGGCCTTGCTGGCGGTCAATACCCTGATGGAGCCGCAGTACTTCATGGCGCCCCGCCAGTTGTACCCGCTGTGGCCACAATGGCATCCGGACAAGGCGGTGGCGCTGTTCTCCACCACCATCGTGCTGCTGTTCCTGCCCAAGTTGCTGAGCATCATCCTGATCTGGGCCAAGGGTGCGAAAGAGTTCGGTGGCAAGTTCAAGGTGACCTTGTCGATGCTGTTGGAGATGCTGTTCTCCATGCTGCTGGCGCCGGTGCGGATGATTTTCCACACCCGTTTTGTACTGGCCGCGTTCCTTGGCTGGGCCGCGACCTGGAACTCGCCGCAACGTGACGACGACTCCACGCCATGGAGCGAGGCGGTCAAGCGCCACGGCCCGCAGACCTTGCTGGGCTTCTTCTGGGCACTGCTGGTGGTGTGGTTGAACCCCAGCTTCCTGTGGTGGCTGGTGCCGATTGTCGGTTCGCTGATGCTGTCGATCCCGGTCTCGGTGATCTCCAGCCGGGTCAAGCTGGGCCTCAAGTCTCGCGACGAAAGCCTGTTCCTGATTCCTGAGGAATACAACCCGCCGCAAGCGTTGCTGTCGACCGACCGCTACACCCATGAAAACCGTTGGCATGCACTCAATGACGGTTTTGTGCGGGCGGTGGTTGATCCGCAGCAGAACGCCCTGGCCTGCGCCCTGGCGACTTCCCGGCATGGCCAGGCGGAGCCGATCGAGTGGCTGCGTACCGAGCGTGTGCGGCATGCGTTGAAGGTTGGCCCTGCCGGCCTCAACAACAATGAGCGTGTGGCCTTGCTCAGCGACCCGGTGGCCCTGGCGCGCTTGCATGAGCAAGTCTGGGGCGAAGGGCATGCCGAGTGGCTTGGCGCCTGGCGTGAGTCGGTCAAGTCCGACCCGCATGCGCCGTTGCTGCCGTTGCAACCGCTGTCATCCCAGGCGCAACCTGCCTGATTCAGACGCCCCCGAGAGCTGTCTCGGGGGCGCTTGAAACGCCCTTCCTACAGCGCCAGTCGCTTGCGCTTTACCCCTCTAACTTCGATACAAAAGACCCTGGCTCAAGGCGTATTGCCGTGCCTGTCAGTGGGTTAGGATCGCCCCCCAAATCTGAATCGACCGCCTCTGGTGTGCGCTGGCCGCGCAACGCCTGGTGCGCGGCTGCTTAACGAAAAAGGGGCTTTTCATGATCAAAGGTTACTGGTCGATGCTGTTGCTGGGCATTGTCGCGTTGGTACAGGTGCAGATGGCACAGGCAGGCGCCGTTGACGAGGCGGTGCGGCGTGGCGTGCTGAAAGTGGGGACCGATCCCAACTACGTGCCCTTTGAAATGACTGACAGGCAGGGGCGTGTCATCGGCTTTGAAGCTGATCTGCTCGAAGCCATGAGCGATGCCCTGGGGGTGACGCTGGAATGGGTGCCAGTGGCGTATACCGAACTGATCCCGGGCCTGCTGGCCGACCGGTTCGACATGATCGGTAGCGGCATGACCGTGACCCAGGAGCGCAACCTCAAGCTCAATTTCAGTGATTCATTCATCATCGTCGGCCAGACCGTTCTGCTCCACCCGCGCCTGGCCGGGAAAGTCAGCAGCATTGAGGATTTGAACGAGGCCGGCTATCGGATTGCCTCAACCGACGGCACGACGGGCGAGGCGGCGGCACGACGCTTTGTGGGCGCTGCGCAACTGCGCAGCTTTGCCACGGCGGAGGAGGGCATACGCCAGGTGGTCAGCGGCAGGATGGATGCCTTTATCCACGATGCGCCCTATAACCTGATTGCCCTGGCCAAGCCGCAAAACCACGCGCTGCTGGCCCTGGAGCAGCCCTTCACCTATGAACCCCTGGCGTTTGGCCTGAAGAAGGGCGATTACGACAGCCTGAACTGGATCAATCACTTCCTCAACCAAATTGCCCAGGATGGCACCTACGATCGGTTGCATGACAAGTGGTTCAGGGACACGGACTGGCTGTCGGAGATCGAATGATGGTCACAACTGCTTACATAACTCCAAGGTAAGCAGCCACCATGGCAAACCGTCTAATAGCGCTTTTCCCTGGATTTATGTGGGGTTTTTCTGTCATATCCGCCAACAAATCCTGGCTAGACCTTTGTGCCGATGGGCGAGTGGGTTAGCATCGCTCCCCGAAGAAATAGTGCGGCCATGCGAAGGCCTGCATCAAAATAAAATGAGTCAGGGGACTTGGTGATGAAAAAGTATCTTTCGATGCTGATGCTCGGCGTGACGGCCCTGCTGGCAGTCAATACGGCCCAGGCGGGTGCGATTGACGAAGCGGTCAAGCGCGGTACCTTGAAAGTCGGGATGGATCCGACCTACATGCCGTTCGAGATGACCAACAAACGCGGCGAAATCATTGGTTTCGAAGTCGACCTGCTCAAGGCGATGGCCAAGTCCATGGGCGTCAAGCTGGAGCTGGTCTCCACCGGTTACGACGGCATTATCCCGGCCTTCCTCACCGGCAAGTTCGACATGATCGGCAGCGGCATGACCCTGACCCAGGAACGCAACCTGCGCCTGAACTTCAGCGAACCCTTCATCGTGGTTGGCCAGACCCTGCTGATTCGCAAGGAACTGGAAGGCACCATCAAGTCCTATAAAGACCTGAATGACGAGAAGTACCGCCTGACCTCCAAACTCGGCACCACCGGCGAGATGGTGGCCAAGAAGCTGATCTCCAAGGCCAAGTACCACGGCTACGACAACGAACAGGAAGGCGTGCTTGACGTGGTCAACGGCAAGGCCGACGCCTTTGTCTACGACGCGCCGTACAACGTGGTTGCCGAGAAAAAAGTCGGCAATGGCAAGCTGGTGTACCTCGAAGAACCCTTCACCTACGAGCCTCTGGCATTCGGTCTGAAGAAGGGTGACTACGACAGCATCAACTTCATCAACAACTTCCTGCACCAGATCCGCAACGACGGCACCTACGATCGCATCCATGACAAGTGGTTCAAGAGCTCCGAGTGGCTCAAGGACATGGAATAAGGCTGTCTGAATACCGAGTCGCGCCTATCGCGAGCAAGCCCGCTCCCACATTTGGAATGTATTCCAAGGTGGGAGCGGGCTTGCTCGCGATGGCGGCCTGACAGGCGATATCAATCCCGGAACCTGCAATGAAACAGAAAAAAGCCCAATGGCCCTGGCACCTGCTGACCGTGCTGGTGCTGGTCGGCCTGGCCGGCGCGTTGTACTACGCCACCTCGCTGATGTCCTACGAATGGCGCTGGAACCGCGTGCCGCAATACTTTGCCTATCAGGCTGAAGAATCCAAGCGGGCGGCGGATATTTCCACCGTGGTCGAGTTGGTGCGCAAAGGCGACGTTGCTGAAGTTACCTTGCGCAACGACGCTGGCGCCGAGCAGCACCTGACGGTGGCCGAAAACAGCCTGCAAGTGGCCCGTGGCGACGATGTGGCCGAAGGCGATGTGATCGGCGTGACTCGGCATTGGGCGCTGGGCCCGTTGATGTGGGGCTTGTGGACCACCCTGTGGCTGTCGCTGGTCTCGGGGGTATTGGGCTTGTTCATCGGCCTGGCAACCGGCCTGTGTCGTTTGTCGAATAACCCGACCTTGCGCGATCTGTCGACGATCTACGTCGAACTGGTACGCGGCACGCCGCTATTGGTGCAGATCTTCATCTTCTATTTCTTTATCGGCACGGTGCTGAACCTGTCCCGTGAGTTTGCCGGCATCGCCGCGCTGTCGCTGTTTACCGGCGCCTATGTGGCAGAAATCGTGCGTGCCGGTGTGCAGTCGATTGCCCGTGGCCAAGGCGAAGCTGCCCGGTCCCTGGGCTTGAGCGCCAGCCAGTCGATGCGTCATGTGGTGCTGCCGCAGGCCTTCAAACGCGTGCTGCCGCCGTTGGCCGGGCAATTTATCAGCCTGGTCAAGGACACTTCGCTGGTGTCGGTGATCGCCATTACCGAGCTGCTCAAGAGCGGTCGCGAGGTCATCACCACCTCGTTCTCGCCGTTTGAAATCCTGTTCTGTGTCGCAGGCCTGTACCTGCTGATCAACCTGCCGCTGTCGAAAATGGCCAGCCGGCTTGAGCGGAGGCTCGCGCAAAGTGATTGAAGTCCGCGATCTGGTAAAAGTCTTCGATACTCGTGGGCATGTGGTCCGCGCGGTGGATCACGTCACCACCCAGGTGGCCAAGGGCGAAGTGCTGGTAGTGATCGGCCCGTCCGGTTCTGGAAAATCGACCTTCCTGCGCTGCCTCAACGGCCTGGAGGAGTTCGACTCCGGTTCGGTGAGCATCGACGGCCTGCAACTGGCCGACCCCAAGACCGATGTGAACGCCTATCGCCGGGAAGTCGGCATGGTGTTCCAGCACTTCAACCTGTTCCCCCACATGACCGTGCTGGAAAACCTGTGCCTGGCGCAGAAAGTGGTGCGCAAGCGTGGCAAGAAGGAGCGCGAGGCCAAGGCCCTGGCGTTGCTGGAGAAGGTCGGCATTGCGCAGAAAGCCAACGAGTTTCCGTCCAGGCTTTCCGGTGGCCAGCAACAGCGCGTGGCGATTGCCCGGGCGTTGGCGATGGAACCCAAGGTCATGCTGTTTGACGAGCCCACCTCGGCGCTGGACCCGGAAATGGTCGGCGAAGTGCTCGACGTCATGAAAACCCTGGCCCTGGAAGGCATGACCATGGTCTGCGTGACCCATGAAATGGGCTTTGCCCGGGAAGTGGCGGATCGGGTGCTGTTTTTCGATCACGGCAAACTGTTGGAAGATGCTGCGCCCGCGCAGTTCTTCGACTCGCCGAAGGACCCACGGGCACAGGCGTTTTTGCGCCAGGTTCTGTAAGGCACCTGGGCAGGTTCATACCTTGAACTTGCCCACGTACCGCTGAAGATCCGCTCCCAAGCGTGCCAATTCAATGCTCGCCGCCGCCGTCTGTTCACTGGCAGCGGCGGTTTGCTCCGACACGTCCCTGACTTTCAACACGCTGCGATTGATCTCCTCGGCCACCGCACTTTGCTCCTCTGCGGCGGCGGCGATCTGTGGATTCATTTCCTGGATGACCAGCACGGTACGTGCGATTTCTGTCAGGGCGTCCCCAGCGTTGCGCGTCAGGCCGACGCTGCG
Source organism: Pseudomonas sp. 25 R 14 (assembly GCF_900004755.1). Lineage (NCBI taxonomy): Bacteria > Pseudomonadati > Pseudomonadota > Gammaproteobacteria > Pseudomonadales > Pseudomonadaceae > Pseudomonas > Pseudomonas sp. 25 R 14. Next base: position 206,604 of record NZ_CVTS01000069.1, read on the forward strand.
ATCGGTCAAGGTGCGGCTGTTGTCCATGATATCCGCGACTTGTTGCGTGCCGCTGTGCAGCCCGCCAATCAGTTCTTCGATTTCCTCGGCGGACTGTTGGGTGCGCTGGGCAAGGCTGCGTACTTCGTCAGCAACCACTGCGAACCCTCGACCAGCTTCACCTGCACGTGCCGCCTCGATCGCCGCATTGAGGGCCAGCAGGTTGGTTTGCTGGGACACCGACTTGATCACCTCCAGCACACTGCCGATTTTCTGGCTTTCCCGTTGCAGGCCTAGCATTGCCTGGCTTGAGCGCGCCATTTCGTGGGCCAGATGTTCAATGTGCGCCACCGCATCCGTCACCACCTGGTCGCCCAGTTCGGTCTGCTGATTGGCCTGGTTGGCGGCAATCGAGGCCTGTTCGGCATGCCGGGCGACTTCCTGGGCGGTGGCGAGCATCTGGTTCATTGCGGTCGCCACCTGCTCGGTTTCGTCGCGCTGATTGCTGACGCCCGCCCGGGTTTGCTCGGTGACGGAGGAGAGCTCCTCGGCGGCGCTGGCGATTTGCCGGGCATTGTCACTGATGCTGCCAATCAGCCCCCACAGGTTCAGGGTCATTTGCGCCATGCTGCATTGCAACTGGCCCAGCTCATCCCGGCGCGGGGTCTGCACGTCGTGGCTCAGGTCGCCATCGGCAATGCGATTGGCCACTGCCAGTGCCCGGCGCAGTGGCTTGACGATCTGCCCGGCGATTACCCAGGCGGCCAGGGCGCCGAAGAGCAAGGCTGCACCGGTAATGGCGAGGGTCTGGGTATGGGCTTGCTCGGCCTCCCGGTCGCGGCGCTGGGTCTGGTCCTGGCTGAGCAGGTCACTTTGAGCCAGCAGTTGGTCCAACTGCTGCTCCAGCTGGTTTTGCGCGCCCTCGGTCGTAAGCTGGGTGTCCCGCAGGCGTGTCAGGTGTGTCCGGATGCTGAGTACGGCATTTCTCAATGCGCTGCTGTCCACGGGCAGCTTCTCCACGGCCGCCTGGGCAAGTTCAAGGCTGCGCTCCGCGTCGCTGACGGCCTGGGCATAGGCATCCAGGCTGCTGGCGGCCCAGGCCGGGCTCAGGGCACGGTCTTCGGCCTGTTCGATAGCCAGGCGCAGGTTTTCGACGGCATCGAGGGCTTTTTCGTCCTCCTGATCTGGCAGGTCGCTGGCCAATTGCGCCAGGACGTCACTGGTGCGCACAGAGCTTTGTTTGAGTTGCTCGCGGGCAGTTTCCCGTTGTTTGACCAGCGATGGCACATCCTTGAGTGTGGTTTTGAACTGGCCGGAAAAGCTGGCCATGCTTTGCAAGTACTGCAGAGGTTTCGCCACTTTGAGGCGGTTCGAAAGCTCGGCCAGATACCCGTCGATCTTCCCCATGGACAGGCTCAGTTTGTTGAGGCTGACCTCATCGTCAAGGGTGCGATAAACGATTCGGTCGGCCCGTAGTTCTTCGCCGGTGACCGCCAGTTGTGCGAGAACGGTCAAGGTCTGTGAACGGTAGAGCGAGGCGGCGAGGGCCTGCCAACCGGTCAGGGCAATCACAAGGCTCAGGGCCAGCACCAAGGCAAAACCCAGGACCAGTTTGAGGGTGACACTGGCGTTACCCAGCAGTTGAGTCATTCGACGAAGCATGGCCAACCTCCGGCAAGTGCGCAAAGGAGTTCAACGTGCCGGGGCGCCGACGGGCGTGGACACATTAAATCCATTTGAACGCTAGTTCCCTTGGGCGCCAGGCGTACTGATCAAGGACTGAAAAACATGTAGGAAATTTCAAAAGCTGCAAGCGGCGACCCGGACGGATCGCCGCGAAGGGCAGGCCTCAGACCCGGAAGCGGCCAACCAGCGTCTGCAGATGGGTACCCAGGCGTGCCAGTTCGGTACTGGAGGCGGCGGTCTCTTCACTGGCCGCAGCGGTCTGCTCGGACACATCACGTACGTTCAACACACTGCGGTTGATCTCCTCGGCCACGGCGCTCTGCTGCTCGGCGGCGGTCGCGATCTGCTGGTTCATCGCCTGGATCGCCGAGACCGTGCGAGTGATGTTTTCCAGGGCATGGCCAGCACGGCGGGTCAGTTCGACACTGCTGTCGGTAAGGTCCCGGCTGTTGTCCATGATGGTAGCGACCTGCTGGGTCCCGCTTTGCAGGCCGACGATCAACTCTTCGATTTCCTCGGTGGACTTCTGCGTGCGTTGCGCCAAGCTGCGTACTTCATCGGCCACCACCGCGAACCCACGTCCGGCCTCCCCGGCACGCGCCGCTTCAATGGCGGCGTTGAGGGCCAGCAGGTTGGTTTGCTGGGCCACGGACTTGATCACGTCCAGCACACTGCCGATCTTGTCGCTTTCGCGCTTGAGATGGCCCATGGCCTCGGTGGAGTTGCCGACTTCACCGGCCAGGCGTTCGATCTGGGCGATGGCTTCGCCGACCACCCTGTCACCTTCGCGGGCCTGTTGGTCGGCGGCGACGGCAGCCTCGGAGGCTTCCTCGGCATTGCGCGCCACTTCCTGCACGGTGGCGGCCATTTCGTTCATTGCGGTGGCCACCTGGTCGGTCTCGACCTTCTGGCTGTTGACCCCGGCGCTGGTCTGTTCGGTCACCGCCGACAACTCTTCGGCGGCGCTGGCGATTTGGGTCACACCGTCGCTGATCCCGCCGATCAGGTCGCGCAGGCCCATGGTCATGCTTTGCATGGCGCGCTGCAGTTGGCCCAGTTCGTCCTGGCGTTGCGACACCAGGTCGTGGGTCAGATCACCAGCGGCGACGCGCTCGGCGACCTTGAGGGTCTGGCTCAATGGGATCACGATCTGCCGGGTAATCGCCCAGGCGGCGAACAAGCCGAAAGCCAGGGCCAGGGCGGTCGCCAGGATCAGCAGTTGCTTGGCTTGTGCGGCATCGTTGTCACGGACCACGGTTTGCGAAACAGTGAGTTTCTTGCTGTGATCGAACAGCAGGTCGCCTTGTTCGGCCATGGCCTTGAGGGCCGCAGCGCTGGCCACCTGAGAGTCGCGGAACTGGCTGACAGCGGCAAGGTAGGCCTTGAGGGAGTCGCTGGCCTCTTGCAGGTTGGCGCTGTATTGCTCCGGCAGTTGACTGCGCAGGCTGTCGGCGTTCTTCAGGGCATTGGCGATGGCATCCAGGGCCGGCTGTTCGGCTTCGGCCTTGGCGCTGTAGGTGTAGCCGCGCACCTGGAAGCGTGCCTGTTGGATCAACTTGCTCAAGTCGATCACGCTGTTGAATTGGCTGACGCTGTCACCTTGCAGCAGGTTTTTTTCGATTTCAGAGACCCGTGCAACGGCGTTGTCAGCTGTGGCGCCGAGTTTGCTGCGGGCATCTTCGCGGTGGGCGCCGGCCTGGACCATGGCGCTGAAGGACTGTTTGTACTTGGCGACGGCGGCCAGTTGCTCGTCGATCATGGCGACATCGGCCGGCTGCTCGATCTGGCTGCGTGCGGTTTTCAGGCCGCTGTCGAGCTTGTCCATTAGCTCGTTGACCAGTCCCGGGCCTTGTTCGCCACGACGCATTTCATAGTCCAGGCGGGCCTGGCGCAGGTCTTTGGTCAGTTCATTTAGGCTGGAAATAAAGCCCAGTTTGTCGCCACGGCTGATCACGCCGCTCAGGCCCGTCCAGCCGGTGAACGTGATCAGGAGCGTGAGGACCAATACCAGGCCAAAGCCCATGCTCAGCTTGCGATTGACGCTTACATTTCCCAGTTTTTCAGCTAGCCAACGGTACATGCGGTGAACTCCCCTGAACAAGGCTTGGACTTATTCAAAGGCTATCGGCACGTCAACGCGATTCTGTAGGAGCGAGCAAGCTCGCTCCTACAGGAGATCTCAGTTTGGTCAGAAGAGGCGGGCCAGCAGGGCGGTGACGGCGGTTTCTACTCGCAGGATCCGCGCGCCCAGTTGCACCGGCTGCAAGCCGGCCTTGGCCAGCAAGTCCACTTCGTAGGGAATCCAGCCACCCTCGGGGCCGATGGCCAGGGTCACCGGTTCATCGAGGCCGCGTGGGCAGGGCGGGTAATCGCCGGGATGCCCAACCAGGCCAAGGGTGCCCTGGGCCAGGGCGGGCAGGCGGTCTTCGACGAAGGGTTTGAAGCGCTTTTCGATGATGATTTCGGGCAGCACGGTATCGCGCGCCTGTTCCAGGCCGAGGATCAGTTGTTCGCGAACCGCTTCAGGTTCCAGGAACGGAGTCTGCCAGAAGCTTTTTTCAACTCTGTAGCTGTTGACCAGCACTACCCGCGGTACGCCCATGGAGGCTACGGTCTGCAATACCCGGCGCAGCATTTTCGGGCGCGGCAGGGCCAGCAGCAGGGTCAGCGGCAGTTTTACCGGTGGCGGCTGGTCGAGGCTGATTTGCAACTCGGCTTCGCCGGCGTCCAGGCGTAGCAACTGGGCATTGCCCATCAGCCCGCCAATGCGCCCGACACGCAGGCTGTCGCCGACCACCGCGCGATGGACTTCCTGCATGTGCACCAGGCGCCGGTCACGCAGGATCACCCGGTCGGCCGCGATAAAGTCGGCCTCCTCCAGTAGCAGCAGGTTCACGGTTGCGTCGCTGGTGGCTGATCGTCGTCGGCGGGTTGATCATCCGGGTGCTCGCCACGCTTGCTCACCAGGCTGCCAAACAGGATGCCCACTTCAAACAGCATCCACATCGGCACGGCCAGCAGGGTTTGCGAGAAGATATCCGGCGGAGTCAGGATCATGCCGACCACAAAGCAGCCGATGATCACGTACGGGCGGATCTTGCGCAGGTATTTGACGTCGACCACGCCGATCCATACCAGCAGCACCACTGCCACCGGAATCTCGAAGGCCACGCCAAAGGCGAAGAACAGCGTCATCACGAAGTCGAGGTAGCTGGTGATGTCGGTCATCATCTCCACGCCGGCCGGGGTGGCGGCGGCGAAGAACTTGAAGATCAGTGGGAAGACCAGGAAGTAGGCGAACGCCATGCCGGTGTAGAACAGCATGATGCTCGACACCAGCAGCGGCACGGCGATGCGTTTTTCATGCTTGTACAGGCCTGGCGCGATAAAGCCCCAGATCTGGTGCAGGATCACCGGGATCGCCAAAAACAGCGAAACCATCATCGTCAGCTTGAGCGGCGTGAGGAACGGCGAGGACACGTCGGTGGCGATCATCGTCGCGCCTACCGGCAGGTACTCGCGCAGCGGCGTGGAGACGAAGGTGTAGATCTGCTGGGTGAAGGCAAACAACCCGGCGAAGATGACGAAGATCGCCGCGACACACCGCAGCAGGCGGGTGCGCAACTCGGTGAGGTGCGAGACCAGCGGCATATGCTGGTCGTTTTCCGGTTTATCAGCGCTCATGGGGCTCGCGGCGGCAATGTAGGATCGTGGGGCGCGGGCGACGCGGTGGGCGCCGGTGCCGGTTCTGTCGAGGGTGCGGCGGGCGCTGCGGGGTCAACCACTGGCGCAATGCTCTGTTCGGCCACCGGCTCAACGGGTCTCGGTGCCTGTTGCTGGGGCGAGAGGATTTTTCGCGCTTCCTGCTCCAGGGACAGAATGTGTTCGTTGTGCAACTGCCGGCGGATTTCGTCGGCGCCGATTTCCCGTTCAACTTCCTGCTTGATGGCGTTGAAACTGCGTTTCAGGCGCCCGACCCACAGGCCGGCCGTGCGTGCCGCGCCAGGCAGGCGTTCGGGGCCCAGCACCAGCAAGGCGACGAGGCCGACGAGCAGCAGTTCAGAGAAGCTGATACCAAACATTAGTCAGTGCTCACGAGTCTTTGCGGGACGGCTCTTCGACTTTCTCGGCCTGCACGTCGAAGGTGCGACGTTCAGTGATCGGCTGTGCGGCCTGCGGGTGTACAGGCTGCGCCGGTGGCACCGGGTTGGCGGTGTCGGCCGGTTTTTCGTCGTCGTTCATGGCCTTGCGAAAGCCCTTGATGGATTCGCCGACGTCAGTGCCCAGGTTTTTCAGTTTCTTGGTGCCGAACACCAGTACGACCACGACGAGAATAACAACCCAGTGTTTCCAGTCAAAAATGCCCATGCTGCACTTCCTCAAGTCAAAAAGTTATTCAGGCGGACGGGCGCGAGGCCTTTTCGGCGTGCCCGGACAAGCCGAAGCGACGGTCCAGTTCATCCAGTACGGCCTGTGGGTGCTGCCCCAGTTGGGCGAGCATGACCAGGCTATGGAACCACAAGTCGGCGGTCTCATAGATTACATCGCTGTAATCGCCGCTGATTTGCGCATCCTTGGCGGCGATGATGGTCTCGACGGATTCTTCGCCGAGTTTTTCCAGAATCTTGTTCAGGCCCTTGTGGTACAGGCTGGCGACATAAGAGCTGTCGGCGTCCGCACCTTTGCGGTCCTCCAGCACCTGGGCCACACGGTTCAGGGTATCGCTCATGTTCAATGTCCTGCCGAGTAAATAGCGTGCGGGTCTTTGAGCACCGGCTCGACGGTTTTCCATGCGCCGTTCTCGAACACGCGGTAGAAGCAGCTGTGACGGCCGGTATGGCAGGCGATGTCGCCGATCTGCTCGACCATCAGCACGATCACATCAGCGTCGCAGTCCAGGCGCATTTCATGCAGTTTTTGCACATGCCCGGACTCTTCGCCCTTGCGCCACAGTTTGCCACGGGAACGTGACCAGTAGATGGCACGCTGCTCAGCGGCAGTCAGGCTCAAGGCCTCGCGGTTCATCCAGGCCATCATCAGGATGCGCCCGGTCTTGTGGTCCTGGGCAATGGCCGGCACCAGGCCGTCGCTGTCCCATTTGATCTCGTCCAGCCAGTCTTTCATCTTCGACTCCGACAACCGTGCGCTAGCCGCTCCGGCGATGTGCAACAGTGTATAACCGCGCGGGCTATCGACGCACGACCAGATAAAGGCCTACGGCGACCATGATGCCCGCTGGCCAGTAACTCAGGTCGGTCAATGGCCCACCGGCCGCGAGTACCGCGCCACCGCCCAGGTGCGCCGCGCCGAGCAGGCGCAGGAACCAGTCGTCCTTGCGCCGGTGCCACGGCGGCGCCGGGTCCTTGGCGTGGGGCTGGGACATGCGCTCCAGCAGATCGCGGGTCATGTTGGCCAGGTGCGGCAGTTGCTCGACCTGGCTTTGCAGGTTGCCCAGCAGGGTTTTCGGGCTGACGCGTTCGCGCATCCAGCGTTCGAGGAACGGCTGCGCGGTGTTCCACAGGTCCAGGTCCGGGTACAGCTGGCGGCCCAGGCCTTCGATATTGAGCAGGGTCTTCTGCAATAGCACCAACTGCGGCTGCACTTCCATATTGAAGCGTCGCGCAGTCTGGAACAGGCGCATCAGCACCTGGCCGAAGGAAATATCTTTTAACGGTTTTTCGAAGATCGGCTCGCACACGGTGCGGATCGCCGCCTCGAATTCGTTGAGTTTGGTTTCGGCCGGCACCCAGCCCGAATCGATGTGCAACTGCGCCACGCGGCGGTAATCACGCTTGAAAAAGGCAAACAGGTTGCGCGCCAGGTAGTCCTGGTCCTCGGGCGTGAGGCTGCCGACGATGCCGCAGTCGATCGCGATGTATTGCGGGCTCCACGGGTTCACCGTGCTGACGAAGATGTTGCCGGGGTGCATGTCGGCATGGAAGAAGCTGTCGCGAAACACCTGGGTGAAGAAAATCTCCACACCGCGCTCGGCCAGCATCTTCATGTCGGTGCGCTGGTCGGCCAGGGTTGCCAGGTCCGTGACCTGCACCCCGTAGATACGCTCCATCACCAGCACTTTGGGCCGGCACCAGTCCCAATAGACCTGCGGCACGTACAGCAGCGGCGAACCCTCGAAGTTGCGCTTGAGCTGGCTGGCGTTGGCCGCCTCGCGCAACAGGTCGAGTTCGTCGTAGATGGTTTTTTCGTAGTCGGCGACCACATCCACCGGGTGCAGCAGGCGCGCATCGGCAGAGAAACGCTCGGCGGCACGGGCGAGGATGAACAGCCACGCGAGGTCCTGGCCGATGATCGGCTTGAGGCCGGGGCGGATCACCTTCACCACTACTTCTTCGCCGGTTTTCAGTTGGGCGGCGTGTACCTGGGCGACCGAGGCCGAGGCCAGGGGTTCGACATCGAAACGGCTGAACACGTCGCTGATTTTCTTGCCCAACTGCTCTTCGATCAGCCTCATCGACTGCTGGGAGTCGAACGGCGGCACGCGGTCCTGCAGCAGCATCAGCTCGTCGGCGATGTCTTCGGGCAGCAAATCGCGGCGAGTGGACAGGATCTGCCCGAACTTGATGAAGATCGGCCCCAGATCCTGCAAGGCCAGGCGCAGGCGCGCGCCACGGCTCAGGTCCAGGGTCTTGCGCGGGAACCAGCGCCACGGCAGCACATAGCGCACAGCCAGCAGAAACCACGGCAGCGGCAGGGCGAACAGCAGGTCATCGAGGCGGTAGCGGATGACGACGCGTTGGATACGAAACAGACGGCGGACGGCGAGCAGCTTCATGCGTTATCGCTTGGATCAAGGGAGCGGCTCAGACGCTCGAAGCGCGCCTCAAGCCGTTCCAGGTCAAGTTTGGCCTGGTCGAGTTCACGAAAGCGCGCTTCGGCTTCCCGTTGTCCGACAAGGGTGCGCGATTCTTCGCTCAGGTATTCGGCGAGGTTCTGGTTGAGGCTGGCGAAACCCTGCTGGTACCAGCGCGAGCGGCTGCGCAGGTGGCCGCTGATCAACTGGGTGGCCACCGGGCCGAGCCAGCGGGACAGCTCGTATTCCCAGTCCAGCTCCAGGTCTTGCAGCATGGCGGCCAGGTCCATCAGCACCGCGCTGTCGCCTTCAAGGGTGACGTCCGGACCGTGCAGGATCGAGGTCTTGTCCCGGCTCAAGGCCAGGCGCAGCAGGCTGGCCGCCGGCGCGCGCAGGGTACAGTCGGCCTCGGCAGCCCAGTGCGCTGCCAGCATAAGGCCTTCATCGCTGGGCAGGATAAACAGCTGCAAGGCCGGGCTGGTGCAATCGACGGCAATGATCTTGCCGTTCAGGTGCGCCAGCCGCGCCAGGGCGGTGCTGTCCAGGCGCAGGACACGATTGAGGCCGTGTTCGACGCTGGCGAGAAGGCCCGAGAGCAACATCAGGGCTTGATGCCGCGGTGCAGGGCAACGATGCCGGAGGTCATGTTGTGGTAGGTCACGCGGTCGAAACCGGCCTCTACCATCATCGACTTCAGGGTTTCCTGGTTGGGGTGCATGCGGATCGATTCGGCCAGGTAGCGATAGCTCTCGGCATCATTGGTGATCAGCTTGCCCATCAACGGCATGAAGGCGAACGAGTAAGTGTCGTAGACCTTGGACATCAGCGCGTTGGTCGGTTTGGAGAACTCCAGCACCAGCAGGCGACCGCCCGGCTTGAGCACGCGCAGCATCGAACGCAGCGCATCTTCCTTGTGAGTCACGTTGCGCAGGCCAAAGGCAATGGTCACGCAGTCGAAATGGTTGTCCGGGAACGGCAGTTTTTCAGCGTCGGCCTGGACGAACTCGATATTGCCCGCCACGCCCTTGTCCAGCAGGCGGTCGCGACCGACCTTGAGCATCGAGCCGTTGATGTCGGCCAATACCACCTGGCCGGTGGGGCCAACCAGCTTGGAGAACTTGGCCGCCAGGTCGCCCGTGCCACCGGCGATATCCAGCACGCGGTTGCCGGTGCGTACGCCGGACAATTCGATGGTGAAACGCTTCCACAGGCGGTGCATGCCGCCCGACAGCACGTCGTTCATCAAGTCGTACTTGGCGGCCACGGAGTGGAACACCTCAGCGACTTTTTCCGCTTTCTGGCTTTCCGGGACGTTCTTGAAGCCGAAGTGAGTGGTGGGTTCGGCATCGCTGCCTTTGCGCTGATCAGTCATATCGCTGTCACCAAAAGAGAATGCGGGACATTCTAATCCCCAAGGCATGCTTTGTCTTGGCAAGGCTGAAGGTAAGATAGGTGGCCGCCGAGACCTTTTGCCGCATGGCGGGTGAGCAGGGTGCTCAATACGTCTCTATAACGAGGAGTCATTCAAATGGCCCGCATACAGATTGAACGTGCCCACGCACTGGGTAAGGAAGCTGCCAGGGCGAAAGCCGAGAAGTTGGCACATAAACTCAAGGAACAATATGGCCTGGAACCGTCGTGGTCCGGCGATACGCTGAACCTCAAGCGCTCCGGCGTCAAAGGCACATTGAAAGTGGCCGAGGACTCTTTAAGGATCGAGGTGGAACTGGGCCTGTTGATGTCCGCCATGAGTGGCACCATCAAGTCCGAAATCGAGAAGGCCCTGGATAAGGCGCTGGCCTGATCTGCGACCGCGCGCCGCATCGAATGCAGGTCGATTGCGCAGTTCTTAGGGTGCCGATTCTAATTTTTCTCCCTACTTTGTACTCAGCCCTCAACTCCTGTGGGCAGTTCCTCCACCCTTTTATGCGTGAGGTGCACCATGGCCAAAGTTATTTTGAAGAAAAAAATCGACACCCAAGTCAGCGCCCTGAGCGACGTTAAAACCTATGCTCGCAAGATCTGGTTGGCGGGTTTGGGGGCTTACGCGAAGGTCGGCAGTGAAGGCAGCGAGTACTTCAAGGATCTTGTGAAGACTGGTCAACATGTTGAAAGTAAAGGTAAAAAAGTTGTGAATGAACAACTTGATGCTGCCAACAGTCAGATTGATTACGTTAAGAGCAATGTCTCCAGCGTCAAGGGTCGCGTCGAAGTTCAACTGGATAAAGTCGAGAAGGCTTTTGACGCGCGTGTTGCAAGTGCCTTGAATCGAATCGGCATTGCGTCTAAACATGACGTGGAGACACTCTCTGCTAAGCTCGATGAGCTAACGGCATTGCTCGAACGTGTCGCGCGTAAACACTAAGGAGACATCGGATGGCTGTTAAAAAGACTACTCAGAAAGAAGGCAGCTCTTGGGTCGGGAAAGTTGAAGAATACTCCCGCAAGATCTGGCTGGCTGGTTTAGGCGTGTACTCGAAGATCGACAGTGACGGCAGCAAACTCTTCGAGACTTTGGTTAAAGACGGCGAGAAGGCCGAGAAGTTGACCAAGAGCACAGTGGGTAAACAAGTTACTGCGGCCAAGGCAACTGCCGGTTCGCGCATCAGTGATGCGAAGAAGCAGGTGTTGGGAACTTGGGGTGAGCTTGAAGGCGCACTCGACAAGCGCCTCAACAGTGCCATTTCGCGACTGGGCGTGCCTAGCCGTACTGAAGTGAAGGCACTGCACAGCAAGGTCGATACCCTGACCAAGCAAATCGAAAAACTGACCGGCGCTAAAGTTGCCCCAGTGAAAGCAGCTGCAAAACCGGCTGCCAAGCCGGCGGCGAAGACGGCTGCTGCCAAACCTGCGGCGAAAACCGTGGCCAAGCCTCTGGTCAAGGCCGCTGCCAAACCTGCCGCTAAACCTGCGGCCAAGGCAGTTGCCAAGCCAGCGGCGAAAACCGCAGCAGCCAAACCAGCAGCCAAGAAGCCTGTAGCGGCCAAAGCGGTAGCCAAACCTGCGGCCAAGCCAGCAGCGAAACCTGCCGCCAAGCCAGCGGCCAAAACGGCTGCCGCCAAACCGGCTGCCAAGCCAGTTGCAGCCAAACCAGCTGCCAAACCGGCCGCCGCAAAGCCAGCAGCCAAACCTGCGGCAGCCAAGCCGGCTGCAAAGCCAGCGGCGAAGAAACCCGCCGTAGCCAAGAAGCCAGCAGCGCCGAAGCCAGCGGTAGCGGCCAAGCCTGCAACTCCTATAGCCGCGACCAACTCGGCCACCGCGCCGACGTCCGCCGCAGCAACCTCGACTGTAACGCCGGCAACCCCGACGCCATCCAGTCAGTCCTGATCTGTTCGGGACACAAAAATGCCCGGCCTTCAACGGTCGGGCATTTTATTGGGGCTTGAGAACAACACACACCTAATGTGGGAGCGAGCAAGCCCGCTCCCACATTTTTAGTCTGTGTCGTCCAGGTAGCGCAGAGCAAAACGCTCGGTCGCCAACCGCGCCGGCATCAGCAAGTGCGGCGCTACCAGCATCATCACTTGATACACCGCCACCCGCACCTCAGCCTCGCGATCAAGAATCCGCTGGTAATCCAGGGAAAACAGCAGGGTCATGGTGATCTGCTCCACCAATTGCCCTAGCGCCTGGGTATCGCTGACCAACTGCCCCTCGGCCTTGAGCCTGGCCAACAGCGAAGCCAGTGTGCGCTTGAGCGCAGTCAGCAGGTGACGAATCCCCTTGGCCAGCTTGGGCAGGCGCCCGGCCAGGTTCGACAGGTCCTGGAACAGGAACCGATAGTGCGCCATGCGCTCGACGATCAGGTGCAGGAACAGCCAGTAATCCTCCGGCGCCAACTGCACATTTGCCGGTGGGTCGAGCAGCGGTGCCAGCTCCCCCTGGAAACGCTCGAACAGCCCCAGCACCAGCGGCTCCTTGCCGTGGAAGTGGTAATAGAGGTTGCCGGGGCTGATCCCCATTTCATTGGCCACCTCCATGGTTGAAACATTCGGCTCGCCCTTGTGGTTGAACAACTGCAGGGCACATTCAAGGATACGGTCGCGGGTTTTCATCCAGTCTTCTTAGTGGTCAATGGGCCAGGGTGTCAGCGAACCCGCACATAGGTGCCGGGCGCCGCCTCCATCGGTGGGTAGTTCTGGTTGCCCAGGGCTGTCAGGGTCTCGCGCTGCCCCCCGGAGCGTTGCTGGATCCACGCCAGCCATTGCGGCCACCAACTGCCCTCGACGTGGCTGGCGTCGTAGTACCAGGCGCGGGGGTCGCTGCTCAGCTTGAGGTTTTCGACAAAATTGGCCTTGGGGTTGCCCGGCGGGTTGAGGATGCTCTGGATATGCCCGCTGTTGGACAGTACGAAGCGTTTGTCGCCGCCCAGCAGCAAGGTCGAGCGGTAGACCGCGTCCCACGGCGTGATGTGATCGTTGATCCCGGCCACGCTGAAACTGTCGACCGTGACTTTCTGCAGGTCGATGGGGGTGCCGCACACCTCCAGGCCGCCGGGATGGCTCAGGGGGTTGTGCTTGAAGAAGTCCAGCAGGTCGCCGTGCAAGGCCGCCGGCAAACGGGTGTTGTCATTGTTCCAGTACAGGATGTCGAACGCTGGCGGCTCCTTGCCCAGCAGGTAGTTGTTGATCCAGTAGTTCCAGATCAGGTCATTGGGGCGCATCCAGGCGAAGACCTTGGCCATGTCCCGGCCATCCAGCACCCCTTGTTGGTAGGAGCGGCGCTTGGCTGCCTCCAGGGTCTGCTCGTCGGCAAACAGCATGGCGGGGCTGTCGATCTGGCTGTCCAGCAGGCTCACCAGGTAAGTGGCACTGGCCACGCGGCGTTGCTGGCGCTTGGCTTGCAGATGGCCTTGCAGGGCGGCGATGGTCAGGCCGCCAGCGCAGGCGCCCATCAGGTTCACTTCGCGGGCGCCGGTAATCGCCCGGCAGATATTCAGCGCTTCTTCCAGCGCCGCCACATAGGTGGACAGGCCCCACTCGCGATGACGCACGTCCGGGTTGCGCCAACTGACCATAAACACTTGCAGGCCGTTCTTCAGGGCGTACTGCACGAAGCTATTGGTCGGGCTCAAATCGAAAATGTAGTACTTGTTGATTTGCGGCGGCACCACCAGCAGCGGCTTGGCGTACTGTTTTTCGCTCATGGGCTTGTACTGGATCAGCTCCAGCAGTTCATTGCGAAACACCACCGAACCGGGGGTGGTGGCGACGGTCTTGCCGACTTCGAAGGCTTGCTTGGTGACCTGGCGCGGCAGGCCATTGTTGTGCAGCAGGTCGTCGAACAGGTTGCTCACACCGCGCACCACGCTGTTGCCGCCGGAATTGAGCAACTCCTTGATCGCCAGCGGGTTGAGCAGGGTATTGGACGGTGACACCGCATCGTTGAGCAACGAGAAGGCAAAGTGCACACGGGCGCGGTCGTCGTCGCTCAGGTTGCTGTCGTCAATCCAGTGCTTGGTCTGTTTCTGCCAGCTCAAATAGGCTTGCAGGCTGCGTCGGTACAGCGGGTTGAGTTTCCAGGTGGGGTCGGCGAAGCGGCTGTCGTGGGGGTTGGGTTCGTGCACGGTCTCACCCAGCAGCACCCGCCCCAGTTGCCCGCCCAGCGCCAGGGCATGGCGGGCGCTGTGCAGCGGGTTGCGCAGCCCATGGGCGGCGACGCTGCGTAGGGTCGATAGCAGGTCCCGGCCGCGCAGGCCGGTGATTGCACTTTGTGCATTGATGAACGCGGCGGGGGTCGGTGCCGGGATCTTCACGGGTCTGTCACGCATGAGCCAACACTCCTTCGTCAATTCACAAGCAAGCACACAAGTTCAGAACCATAGTCGGTTCTGGCCAAGTTGCGCGTAGGGGCCGTCCTGACCCGGTACTGCTCAGGTGCTGCTATAGGGGGCCGGCTGCGGATGGATCACCGCGCGCAAGCGTTCTTCCTGGAGAAACTTCATGATGATCGGCGCGACTGCTTCGGCCCGGGTGATCAGGAACAGGTGGCCATCGTCGATGATGTGCAACTGTGCGTTGGGAATACGCCAGGCCAGCATGCGCATGTTGACCAGCGGGATCAGCGGGTCGTCGTCGCCGGCCAGCACCAGGGTCGGCTGCTTGATCTTGTGCAGCCAATGAATGCTGGTCCAGCCAAGCCCGGCGAACAGTTGCCAGTAGTAACCCAGCTTGCCCGCCGAGCGCACTTTGCTCGCGTGTTCGGCGGCCAGCTTCGAATCCCGGCGGAACGAGCCGCCATAAATCATTGGCGCGATGCGCACCACGTGGGACGGTTGGATGTAGCGCCGGGGGCTGGCCATAAGCCACAACACTTTTGGCTTGCCCGGCACCATGAAGGCACCGGCAGCGGTGGCGGCCAGGATCAACTTCTTGCAGCGCTCCGGGTAGTCGTAGGCAAACTGCTGCGCCAGGGCGCCGCCCCAGGAAACTCCCACGGCATTGACCTGGCCATAGTCCAGGTAATCGAGCATGCGCGCGGTGAGTTTGGCCAGGCCGGGAAAACGATAGGGCCGGCTGGGCGTCGAGGAACCACCGACACCCGGCACGTCAAAGGCAATCACTTCCAGGTCTGGGTCCAGGGCCTGGACGAACGGAAACACCAGCTCAAGGTTGGCGCCAATGCCGTTGAAAATCAGCAGCGGCGTCAAGTGAGACTTGCCCGGTCGTACCGCCGTGCGGATGGTCTGGCCATCCAGGTCGATGGTTCGGAAGATGAACGGTTGCGGCATGCTCTAGCCCTGTGAAGTGTTACAGCTGGAATGCGGTCAATGTAGGAGCTGGCTTGCCTGCGATAGCGGTGGGTCAGTCAGTACATGTGTTGGCTGACCCACCGCTATCGCAGGCAAGCCAGCTCCCACATTTGATTCCATTTCAATCACAAAAAAGTGTATGCGTTATCTTTCGTGAACGTATGTACCCGGTGCAGCCTCTGCGGATGCGTAAGTCTTGTTACCCAAGCTCGTAGGCGCTTTCTTCAGCTTGCCCGAGCGCTCCCCCATCCAGCCCTGCCAGTGCAGCCACCATGAGTCGGTATGTTTGGTGGCATTTTCCTGCCAGTCCAAGGCTTTCTCGCCCATGCTCTCGCTGGTCTGGTAGCGCGCCTTCGGGTTGCCGGGCGGGTTGAGGATGCTCTGGATATGCCCGCTGCTGGACAGCACGAACTCAACCTTGCCGCCAAACAGTTGCGCCGACTTGTAGCAGGACTGCCACGGTGTGATGTGGTCGTTGGTGCCCGCCAGGGAGTAGATATCTGCCGTCACCTGCTTGAGGTCGATCGGTGTGCCGCACACTTCCAGGGCGCCTGCGCGCACCAGCGGGTTGTTCTTGAACAGCTCGATCAGGTCGCCGTGGAATGCCGCCGGCAAGCGCGTGGTGTCGTTGTTCCAGAACAGGATGTCGAACACCGGCGGTTCGTTGCCCAGCAGGTAGTTGTTGACCCAGTAGTTCCAGATCAGGTCATTGGGGCGCATCCAGGCGAAGACCTTGGCCATGTCCCGGCCTTCCAGTACGCCGGCCTGATAGGAGTGGCGCTTGGCCGCTTCCAGGGTCTGCTCGTCGACGAACAGTGCCACCTGGGTGTCGAGGGTGGTGTCCAGCACGCTCACCAGCAAGGTCAGGGCGTTGACCTTCTTCTCGCCCAGCGCCGCATAGTGGCCCAGCAGCGCAGTGCAGGTGATGCCGCCCGAGCAGGCGCCGAGCATGTTGATGTCCTTGCTGCCGGTAATGGCGGTCACCACATCGACCGCCTCTTTCAGCGCCTCGATATAGGTCGACAGGCCCCATTCGCGCTGGGCCTTGGTGGGGTTGCGCCAACTGACAATAAAGGTCTGCTGGTTGTTGCGCAGGCAGAAACGCGCCAGGCTCTTGTCCGGGCTCAGGTCGAATACATAAAACTTGTTGATCTGCGGGGGGACCACCAGCAGTGGGCGTTCGTGAACTTGTTCAGTAATCGGCTTGTACTGGATCAACTCCAACACGTCGTTGCGAAACACCACCGCCCCTTCGCTGGTGCCCAGGCTCTTGCCCACTTCAAAGGCGCCCATATTGACCTGGCTCGGCATGCCGCCGTTGTGCACCAGGTCCTTGGCCAGGTGCGAGAGGCCATCGAGCAGGCTCTTGCCTCCGGTTTCGAAGAAGCGTTTGACGGCGGCCGGGTTGGCGGCGCTGTTGGTCGGCGCCATGGCCTCGGTCATCAGGTTGATGACGAAGTGCCCGCGGCTGATGTCCTGTTCCGACAGGTTGCTGTCACCGATCCAGTCGTGCAGCTCCTTGCGCCATGCCAGATAGGTTTGCAGGTAGCGTTTGTAAAGCGGGTTCTGGCTCCAGGCCGGGTCGTTGAAGCGACGGTCATCGCTTTCAGGGGCAAGCTCGGATTTGCCGAATACCACATTCTTCAATTCGACGCCAAAGTGGGCGACGTGCTTGACGCTGTGCAGTGGTTGCTTGATGGCCTGGGTCAGCACCATCCGCGCAGAAGCCAATAAATCCTTTTTGCGTAACGCGATGATCGGGTTCAGCCCCAGGGTGTTTTCCGAGGCCTGGCGTTTCAAGTCATCGTTATTCTTGTTACTCATCTACGACGCTCCATTGTCCGAAAGACGAGTACCGGGTACCGCTGTGCACCCATTTATCGATGCACAACTCAAGCCTGGTACTGCTGCTCGGGTGACCGTTGATACCGCATCGTCAAATGCAGGGAACTTGCCAAGCTCATTGGTTACCCGAGTTTAATTTTTTTCGCAAGCGGACCAATCGTTGGTCACACGACAGAGCATTCAAGCAGAGGAAATTAGAAAATGCTTACTAATGAGCAGGAAGCCTGAGCTAGAGCATCAGCTTGACAATCGACTGACTCGGATCGCGGGTTTTTCCGGCGGCCTTGAGCTCGGCAAGATAATCGGCCCACAGCGCGTCCTGACGTACGGCGAGTTGGTAGAGGTAGTCCCAGGTGAACAGTCCGCTGTCATGACCGTCGTCGAAGGTCAATTTCAGTGCATATTGCCCGGCGGGTTCGATCTTGATCAGGCCAACATTGAGCTTGCCGTATTGCAGGATCGGATTGCCGTGGCCCTGGACCTCGGCGGAGGGCGAGTGCACCCGTAGCAGTTCAGCGCTCAGGTGATAGACCTCGTCCGGCCCGTAGGTCAGCGAGAGGGTCTTGGAGGCTTTGTGCAGGTTGATGGCGGTGGGCATTTTAGACATTGGGGGAACCGCTCATGGATGATCCTGAAGGAACCGGCTTTAAAATGTGGGAGCGGGCTTGCTCGCGAATGCGGTGGGTCAGTCACAGTTGCATAAACTGACCCACCGCATTCGCGAGCAAGCCCGCTCCCACATTAAAGCAGAGCGGTTCCTGTGTGAGGCTTACAGGATATAACGAGACAAGTCTTCGTTCTGCGCCAATTCGCCCAGGTGGCTGTTGACGTAGTCGGCGTCGATCTTGATGGTCTCGCCGTTCTGCGCGCCTGCCATGTCGCCGGCGCTGAAGGACACTTCCTCCAGCAGGCGCTCAAGCAAGGTATGCAGGCGACGGGCACCGATGTTCTCGGTCTTTTCGTTGACCTGCCAGGCAATCTCCGCCAGGCGCTTGATACCGTCCGGCAGGAACTCGATGCCCAGGCCTTCGGTTTTCAGCAGCTCGCGGTATTGCTCGGTCAGCGAAGCGTGCGGTTCGCTGAGGATGCGTTCGAAGTCGCCCGGGGTCAGCGCCTTGAGCTCCACGCGAATCGGCAGGCGGCCTTGCAGCTCCGGTACCAGGTCGCTTGGCTTGCTCAGGTGGAACGCACCGGAGGCAATGAACAGAATGTGGTCGGTCTTGACCATGCCCAGCTTGGTGTTCACCGTGCAGCCTTCGATCAGCGGCAGCAGGTCGCGCTGTACGCCTTCGCGGGACACATCGACGCCGCCGGAGTTGCCGCGCTTGGCCACCTTGTCGATCTCGTCGATAAACACGATGCCGTGCTGTTCGACTGCTTCCAGGGCCTTGGCCTTGAGCTCCTCCTCGTTGACCAGGCGCCCGGCTTCTTCGTCACGCACCAGCTTGAGCGCGTCCTTGACCTTGAGCTTGCGGCTTTTCTTCTTGCCCTTGCCCATGTTGGCAAACAGGTTCTGCAACTGGCTGGTCATTTCTTCCATGCCAGGCGGAGCGGAGATGTCGACGCCAGCGTGTTCGGCGACTTCGATCTCGATCTCCTTGTCGTCCAACTGGCCTTCACGCAGGCGCTTGCGGAACAGCTGGCGCGTGTTGGAGTCCTGGGCCGGTGCTGCGTCTTCATTGAAGCCCGCGCGTGCCGGTGGCAGCAGGGCGTCGAGGATGCGCTCTTCGGCAGCGTCTTCGGCGCGATGGCTGACTTTGGTCATTTCCTGTTCGCGCAGCAGCTTCAGGGCGGCGTCGGCCAGGTCACGAATGATCGACTCGACGTCACGGCCCACATAGCCGACTTCGGTGAACTTGGTCGCTTCGACCTTGATGAACGGTGCGTTGGCCAGCTTGGCCAGACGCCGGGCGATTTCGGTCTTGCCGACACCGGTCGGGCCGATCATCAGGATGTTCTTGGGGGTTACTTCAACGCGCAATTCTTCGGGCAGTTGCATCCGGCGCCAGCGGTTACGCAGGGCGATGGCAACGGCGCGCTTGGCATCGTCCTGGCCGATGATATGGCGATTGAGTTCATGGACGATTTCGCGGGGAGTCATGGACATAGTGGTGTGTGGTCCTCAAGCAGGAAAAAGCCGACGGCTTATTCCGCGAGGTCCTGCTCCTCAATGGTCAGGTTGTGGTTGGTGAACACGCAGATATCGCCGGCGATACCCAGGGCGGTCTCGACGATTTCCCGGGCCGACAGGTCGGTTTTCTTCAACAGTGCGCTGGCTGCAGCCTGGGCGTAGCCACCGCCGGAACCCATGGCGATCAGGCCGTTCTCAGGCTCCACTACGTCACCGTTGCCGGTGATGATCAGGGACGCGTCTTTGTTGGCGACGGCGAGCATGGCTTCGAGGCGGCTGAGGGAGCGGTCGGTGCGCCACTCCTTGGCCAGCTCGACAGCGGCGCGAACCAGATGGCCCTGGTGCTTTTCCAGCTGGCCTTCAAAGCGTTCGAACAGGGTAAAGGCGTCAGCGGTGGCCCCTGCAAAACCAGCGAGGACCTGGCCGTGGTACAGGCGGCGCACTTTTTTGGCGTTGCCTTTCATCACGGTATTGCCAAGGGAAACCTGGCCGTCGCCGCCCATGACGACTTTGCCGTGGCGACGAACTGAAACGATGGTGGTCAAGGGGAGAGTCTCCACGCTGCGGGGCGAAAATGCCCTGATGGAACTCATATGGGGGTGGCGAGGGAGATTTCAACCGTAGGACGGGTCTGTGGACGAGTGGTGGAAACACCACAAAACCAAATGTGGGAGCTGGCTTGCCTGCGATAGCGGTGCACCAGTCACCGAGAATATTGACTGATACACCGTCATCGCAGGCAAGCCAGCTCCCACATTTGATCCGTGTTGGCTGTGAATCAGCGGCTCTGGCGTTGTTGTAACAACAGGTTGCTAAAGCCAGCGCCCGCCAGTTGTTTCTGCGCCACGGTCAGCTGTTCACGGTTGCTGAACGGCCCGACCAATACGCGATACCAGGTCGCCTCCTTCACCGTCCCGGACTCCACCGTCACGGTCTGCCCCAGCAGGATGATCTGCGCACGCACCCGATCCGCATCCGCCTGCTTGGGGAACGAGCCCGCCTGCAGGAAGAACTTGGTCACCGGCGCCGCCTTGGTGGTGGCAACCGGTGGTGCCGGCGGCGGGGTAATCCCGGCCAGCGCGGCCTGGGCCCGTGCCGTGTCGATTTTCGCGGCTTCCGCCGGGGTTACCGGGGTGGTCGGCACCTGTGGCGTCGGCAGGGTTTTTTCCGGCACGGCGTCTTGCGGCACGATCACTTCCGATTCCGGCAGCAGCGTGTAGAAGTCGTACTTAGGCTTCACAGGCGCGGTCGGGCTTGGCGGCGTCTTGTTCGCCTCGGCGATCTTGCTGGCCTTCTGCTGCTCCTGCTTGACCCGCTTGACGTCCTCGCCCTGGCCCGGCTCCAGTTTCATCAGGAACACGATAAACGCACCGACCGACAGGCCGATGGCCAGCCACATCCAGCCCGGGATCGGTTGTTTTGCCGGAGCCTGGTAGCGGCTGGCGCCGCGCTTGGGTGCAGGTTTTTTCTTGGCTGCCAACTTACATACGCTCCAGAGTTTCCAGGCCCAACAGTTCCAGGCCTTGCTTGAGGGTCCGTCCAGCCAGTGCGGCGAGGCGCAGGCGGCTTTGCTTTTGCGTTTCGTCGTCGGCGCTCAGGATCGGGCAGTTCTCGTAGAAGCTGGAGAACAACCCGGCGACTTCATACAGGTAGGTGCACAGAATGTGCGGCGTGCCTTTCTCGCCGACGCTGTTGAGCACTTCGCCGAACTGCGCGAGCTTGGCGGCCAGTTCCTGCTCGTGAGGCGCTTGCAGGATGATCTGGCCGTCGACCTCGCTGAAATCCTTGCCCAGTTTGCGGAATACACCGGCCACACGGGTGTAGGCATACAGCAGGTACGGCGCGGTATTGCCTTCGAAGTTGAGCATCAGTTCGAAGTTGAAGCTGTAGTCGCTGGTGCGGTGCTTGGACAGGTCGGCGTATTTCACCGCGCCAATCCCCACCACTCGGGCGATGTTGCGCAGGTCGGCTTCGGCCAGCTCCGGGTTCTTTTCCTTCACCAGGTTGTAGGCACGCTCCTGGGCTTCGTTCAGCAGGTCGATCAGCTTCACGGTGCCGCCGTCGCGGGTCTTGAACGGACGGCCATCGGCGCCGTTCATGGTGCCGAAGCCCATGTGCTCCATGTGCATCGGGTGGGTGACGAAACCGGCGCGGCGCGCCACTTCGAACACTTGCTGGAAGTGCAGGGCCTGGCGCTGGTCGACGAAATACAGCGCACGGTCGGCCTTGAGCACGCCGCTACGGTAGCGCACGGCCGCGAGGTCGGTGGTGGCATACAGATAGCCGCCGTCGGCCTTGACGATGATCACCGGCAGCGGCTCGCCGTCGGCGGTCTTGAACTCGTCGAGGAACACGCACTGGGCGCCGTTGCTTTCAACCAGCAGGCCCTT
The DNA here is from genome assembly GCF_900004755.1 of Pseudomonas sp. 25 R 14. Taxonomy (NCBI): domain Bacteria; kingdom Pseudomonadati; phylum Pseudomonadota; class Gammaproteobacteria; order Pseudomonadales; family Pseudomonadaceae; genus Pseudomonas; species Pseudomonas sp. 25 R 14. Next base: position 228,197 of record NZ_CVTS01000069.1, read on the forward strand.
GGCCTTGAGGTCGTTGACCACGTTGATCAGGTCGTCGTTGTAGGCACTTTCGCCCATGACGTCGGCCATGGTCAGCTTGACGTTCAGCAGCTCGTAGATTTTCTGGCAGTGGGACAGGGAAATATCGCGGAAACGCGCCCACAGCTCCAGGCATTCCTGGTCGCCGGCCTGCAGCTTGACCACCAGGCCACGGGCGCGGTTGGCGAACTCTTCGGATTCGTCAAAGCGCTTTTTCGCGGCGCGGTAGAAGTTTTCCAGGTCCGACAGTTCGTTGCTGGTGATGGGGTTCTCTTGCAGGTACGCCATCAGCATGCCGAACTGGGTGCCCCAGTCGCCCACGTGGTTCTGGCGGATCACGGTGTCGCCGAGAAACTCCAGGACCCGCGCCACGCCGTCGCCAATGATGGTCGAGCGCAGGTGGCCGACGTGCATTTCCTTGGCCAGGTTGGGCGCCGACAGGTCGATGGCCACACGCTGTACCGGGCCGGCCTTGCGCACACCGATTTTGGCGTCAGCCAGGGCTGCGTCCAGGCGCGAGGCCAGGGCTTGGGTATTCTGGAAAATATTGATAAAGCCTGGGCCGGCGATTTCGGCCTTGCTGACCTGTGGATCAGCCGGCAGCGCGGCAATGATTTTTTCCGCGAGGTCGCGCGGTTTCATGCCCGCAGGCTTGGCCAGCATCATCGCGATGTTGCTGGCGAAGTCGCCGTGGGTCTTGTCTCGGGAGTTTTCCACCTGGATCGCCGGCGTCAGGCCTTCAGGCAACACGCCTTCGTTGACGAGTTGGGTGAGGGCTTGTTGGATCAACTGGCGAATGGTGTCTTTCATGGTGTTCTCTTTCGACCGCAAGCGGCGGCGCGCAATGCGCAGGTGGAAAAACTGGACATTATCCGGTGCGAGGGCGGGCTTGCCAACCTTCAAGGTCCGTTACTGGACCTGCGGGCCTCATCGCGGGCAAGCCCGCTCCCACATTTTGATGTGTGAATACCGTCAAATGTGGGCGCTGGCTTGCCTGCGATAGCGATTTATCGATCAGTACAAATCCACCGGATCAACATCCAACGACCATCGCACCTGCCGCCCACTGGGCATTTGCTCCAGAGCAAGCAACCAGCTACTTAATAGCCGGTGCAGCGGCGCGCGGGCAGTGGCTTGCAACAGTAGCTGCGCGCGATAACGGCCGGCGCGGCGCTCCATCGGTGCTGGCACAGGGCCCAGTAACTCGATGCCGCTCAGACCCAGTTCAGCGAGCAAACGTTCAGCCGCGCTGCACGCTTCATCCAGGAAACCTTCGGCCTGCCCCGGTTTATGGGCCTCTGCGCGCAGCAATGCCAGGTGCGCAAAGGGTGGCAAGCCCGCGGAGCGACGTTCGCTCAACGCCTGCTCGGCGAAGGCGAAATAACCTTGTTCTGTCAGTTGAATCAGCAGCGGGTGGTCCGCCAAGTGGGTCTGGATGATCACTTTGCCGGGCTCTTCGGCACGCCCGGCGCGGCCTGCGACCTGCACGATCAACTGCGCCATGCGCTCGCTGGCGCGGAAGTCTCCGGAGAACAGCCCACCGTCGGCATCCAGGATCGAGACCAGGGTGACGCGTGGAAAGTGATGCCCTTTGGCAAGCATCTGCGTGCCGACCAGGATGCACGGCTGGCCTTTCTGGATGGTGGCGAACAGCTGGTTCATTGCATCTTTGCGCGACGTACTGTCGCGGTCTACACGCAGCACCGGGAAGTCCGGAAACAGAATCCCCAGGCGTTCCTCGGCGCGCTCGGTGCCTGCGCCCACTGGCCGCAGGTCGACTTTGCCGCATTGCGGGCAATGGCGCGGCACCCGTTCCACATGGCCGCAGTGGTGGCAGCGCAACTCGCCGGAGCGCTGGTGTACGGTCATCCGCGCGTCGCAGCGGTTGCATTCGGACATCCAGCCACAGTCGTGGCACAACAGCGTCGGCGCAAAGCCTCGGCGGTTGAGAAACACCAATACCTGCTGGCCGGCCGCCAGGGTCTGGCCGATGGCTTGTTGCATCGGCCCGGAAATACCGCTGTCCAGCGGGCGACTTTTTACATCCAGGCGCAGGAAACGCGGCTGCTTGGCGCCGCCCGCCCGCTCATTGAGGCGCAGCAGGCCGTAGCGCCCGGTGTAGGCGTTGTGCAGGCTTTCCAGGGACGGGGTGGCCGAGCCGAGCACAATCGGGATGTTTTCCTGGCGGGCGCGGACCAGGGCCAGGTCGCGGGCGTGGTAGCGCAGGCCTTCCTGCTGTTTATAGGAACCGTCGTGTTCTTCATCGATGATGATCAGGCCGGGGTTTTTCATCGGTGTGAACAGCGCCGAGCGGGTGCCGATAATAATGTCGGCCTCGCCGTCCCGGGCGGCGAGCCAGGATTCCAGGCGCTCGCGGTCGTTGACGGCCGAGTGCACCAGGGCGATCCGCGCATTGAAGCGTTGCTCGAAGCGCGCCAGGGTCTGCGGCCCGAGGTTGATCTCGGGGATCAGCACCAGCGCCTGTTTGCCGGCTTCCAGGGTTTCGCGGATCAACTGCAAATAGACTTCGGTCTTGCCGCTGCCGGTGACACCGGCCAGCAGGAACGCATGGAAACTGTCGGCGCCGGCGCTGATCGCCTCAAAGGCAGCGCGCTGTTCCGGGTTCAGCGGCAACTCCGGTTGGGCCAGCCAGTGTTCGTGACGTTCGCCGGGGGCGTGGCGGCGGATCTCCACCTGCACCAGGTCCTTGGCCAGCAGCAGGTCCAGGCTGTCCTTGCTCAACATCAGTTTGCTCAGCAACTGGTGAGCGACGCCATGGGGATGCTGGGCCAAGGTGGCCAGTGCCTCACGCTGGCGCGGGGCGCGGGCGATGCGCGGGTCATCCAGGCGCGCGCCGGGAGTTATCGACCAGAAGCGCTCCTGGCGGGTCTCGGCCAACTCGCCCTGGCGCAACAGCACCGGCAGCGCCCAGCTCAAGGTGTCGCCCAGGCTGTGCTGATAATACTGGGAGGTCCACAGGCACAGCTTGAACAGCGACGCCGGCAGCGGTGGCGTGGCATCGAGGATGGCCAGGGCTGGCTTGAGCTTTTCTGCCGGCACTTCGCTGTGGTCCGCGACTTCGATCAGGATTCCGATCATCTCCCGTCGGCCGAACGGCACGCGCACGCGCATCCCCGGCTGCAACTGCGCCCGCACCACGCCCGCCGGCGCCCGGTAGTCGAACAGGCGGCGCAGGGGCGAGGGCAGGGCGAGGCGCAAAATGGCGTCGGGCACGCGGGAGGTTCTCATATGGCGGGCGGTGAAGAAGGGCGCGAGCCTAGCAGACCGGCGG